>CADBNE010000055.1 GCA_902795975.1 uncultured Erysipelotrichaceae bacterium | reverse complement strand
GATTAACTCCAAATCTATGTTGTTCATCTGTTATAACTAATCCTAAGTTATTATATATTACATTATCACTAAATAACGCATGTGTACCTATTAATATATCTATTTCATTATTTAATAATCTCTTATATATATTCTTTTTTTCACTTACTTTCATTTTACCTGTAAGTAGTTCTACTCTTATATTAGTATTACTAAATAATTTAGTTATATTATTATAATGTTGCCCAGCAAGTATTTCTGTAGGTGCCATTAATACTCCTTGATAATTAGATAAATAATTAATATATAAAGCTATAATAGCTACTATAGTTTTACCACTACCTACATCACCTTGTAATAATCTATTCATTCTTTTTTTATTGGTTAAATCTTTATATATATCATTAACTCCTTTTAATTGATCAGGTGTTAATTTAAAAGGTAATGTATCTATAAATTTATCTACTAAAGATTTATCTATATTTCTTTCTATACCTAGTGTATCTACTCTATTATTTTTTAAATAATTAATTTTTAACATAAACATAAATAATTCTTCATATTTTAAATAGTTTAATGCATTATGTAGATTAGCTTTATTACTAGGTTTATGTATTTCTATAATACTCTTCTTTTTATCTATTAGTTTATATCTATCTATTAAATACTTTGGTATATATTCTTTTATTTCTATATCATTTAAATTATTTATAATTATCTTATTTAGTTCTTTACTAGTTATACCACTACATACATGATATATAGGTTCTACCACTGGTATTTTAGGTAATAATGATAATTTAATATCACTTGCTACAATAGTATTATTCTTTTTATCATATTTACCTATAACTGTTATAAATGTACCTGGGTGTATCTTATTCTTTAAGAATGCTCTATTAAATATAATTACTTTATATATATTATTTCCTGTATTTAATAAGAATTCCATCTTATTAAATTTTTTACTAAAAAAGAATACATTAGGTATTCTTTCAGATACACCATCTATTACTACTTTATCATCTTGCTCTAATTTATCTATATTAGTTCTTTCTAATATTTCATATCTAAATGGATAATATTCTATTAAGTCTTGTTTACTATATATACCTAATCTATTTAATATTTTAGCAGTCTTTATACCTACACCATTTAATAATTCTAATTCATTCATATTAACCTAATAATACATCTATACCTAAAATAGATAATATCATCATTATTAAGCCTGCACATAATACACCAGTCATAACTGCTAATATTGTTTTCTTAAAATCTAAATCTAGAATACTAGCTGCTAAAGTACCTGTCCAAGCTCCTGTACCTGGAAGTGGTATACCTACAAATAGAAATAAAGCCCAATATAAACCTTTTCCTGCTTTAGATTCTAATTTTTTACCACCTTTTTCTCCTTTATTTAAACACCAAGTAAAAAATTTACCTATAAATTTTTTATCTTTACCCCATTCTAATATTTTACGTGCAAATAAGAATATAAAAGGTACTGGGAACATATTACCTATAATAGCTATAATAAATGATATAGTTTTATCTAATCCCATTCCTACAGCCATAGGTATAGCACATCTAAGTTCTATTAAAGGTACCATTGATACCAAAAATACTAATAAATATTTAACTAACATAAAATCACCTTATATAATTATACCAAAAAATAAAGTAAGTTGAAATACAACTTACTTTACTTCTACTATTTCTAATTTTTTTCCTGTATGTACTAATATTACAGTAACTGTTTTAGGATATCCTAAATCTTTTTTATAATTTACTGTTAATACAACTTTATATGCATTAGCATCATTTAATTTATTAAATTTAAATGCTTCTTTACTTGTTTTTAATACTTCTACTTTATCTATTTCTGGAAGTTCTTGTTTTCTATTACCATATAAATCACTCTTTACATAATAATATATACCATCTATATCACTAGCTGTTTTAATAAATGTTTCTTGATAATCTTTTGCTATAAATTGAACTCCACCTACATCTTTTTTACTCAATTTAGAATTTAAATCATAAAAATCTATTACGAATAATTCAGATATTAAAGTAGCATATTTTTCTTCATCTACTTTATCCTTAGATAATAAGTCTTTTAATTCATTATATTTTTTCTTATAATAATCAGTATTATGATCAGTTAAGTAATATCCATATTCATCTAATTTATCTACTACTTGAGTTTCAACTACTTCAGCTTTAGGTTTCTTAAATGAATTTTTTACAAGTATACCTAACGTAATACCTAATCCAATTAATATAATTATAAGTATAACTATAAATATATTATCTTTTTTTACTTTTACCCTTTTTTTCTTTTTATTTGCCATTATTATCTCCTACTTCTTCCATAAAATTTTTCTCAGGATTTTCTCCTATTTTCTTTATTAAATCATAGTTAATAATACCATTAGATATTTCATTAATCTTTTCTGAATACTGTTTATAATAATTAATATAATCAACAGGTATTTCTGTATTACTATTTATTTGTCTAAATTCTTCTTTAGCACTATTATAATATATTTTATCTGTTAACCAGTTTCCTGATGGGAATACTACTACATTCTCACCTATATTAAATATATCATGTCCTAAAGCGTATTTATTCTTAAATCCAAACATATTTCCTAAAGTTGGTTGTACATCTATCATACCCATTACTTTTTTAATTTCTTTATTATATTTTGTACCCTTCATATCCTTTGTCCAAATTATAAATGGTACACTTCTATTTAATTCATAGAAATAATCATCAACTTTTATATATGTTGGGTCATCACTCTCTTTTATTTTGTCTGTTTTATAATCATAATTATAATATCTATTGTATAATGATTTCTTTTGTTTATTATCATGATCACCATATATTATTAATACAGTATTATCAAGTAATCCTTCTTTATCTAATCCTTCAATTAATTCTCCTATAGCATTATCTGCATAGTGAGCACTCTTGAAATAATAACCTAGTGCTGTATCTTCCATATATGGAGCACTTACTGTTACTTTTTCTCCTGTAATTTCATCTATCTTTTCGTATTTATAATCTACATCATATACTTTATTATTTTCTTTTTCCCATCTTCCAATATCAGTAAATGGAGTATGATTAGTTAACATTATAAGTACTGTATACCAATTATCATACTTAGAATCTATATTCTTAATATGTTGTGTAGCTTGTCTAAAGAATGATGAATCACTTAATCCTAATCCAATCTTTTCATCTAATTCAAATGCATCTTCATAGAAATACATATCATCATATCCTAATTTAGGATGTACTGCTTGTCTATTCCAAGCACTTGCTCTATTAGCATGCATACTAGATGTATTATATCCCTTTTCATGGAATAATTTAGGTAATGTTACATAATCCCTATTAAAGTAATTCATAAATACTGTACCACTACTTGCAGGTAATAATGATGAATTAAATGTAAATTCTGTATCACTACTTGTTCCAGCACTTTCTTGTGAATAGAAGTTAGAAAAATATAAT
Source organism: uncultured Erysipelotrichaceae bacterium (assembly GCA_902795975.1). The sequence goes on along the minus strand of CADBNE010000055.1, from coordinate 12,414 downwards.
CCTTCTCTTGCAATTCTATTTAAATTAGGAGTAACTTCTAATCCATTAAATCTTGCTGGTTCTCCATTTCTATAATCATCAGATATTAAGAAATTTTGAATACTTTCTGCATGTATTACTATAACATTTTTACCTTCAAAAATATTTGTATATTTATTAGTATATGGTTCAACTTTATGTGTTGAATAATACTCTCTAAAGTTTTTAGCAGCTTCATCATATCCAAACATACTATTAAATTTAGTTCTAATATAACTTATTAAATCATTACTTTGATATGTATAAATACCAAATTCTTGTACTACATATTCACGATTCCATTGTTTTTTCATTCTACTTATATCTAAACTAGTTAACATAGACATAAAGAATCCTAAAGATATTAATGTTACAACAATTGTATTTAAGAATCTAACTTTTCTTACTTCTACTTCTTGTACTTTATCATAATATTTTTTCTTCTTTAATTGTAAATGTACAAATGTTAAACAAAATAATTGCCATAAATATATAAAATCTTTAACATCTAATATATTAGTAATTACTGCATCTGTATATCCACCTAATTCTGATGCTGTAGAAAGTAATGAAAATGATGCAAATGATAAGAAATTTTTATAATATACACCATTTACTATACATGTAGTATTAAATATAATAGACCATATTAAAAAATATCTAAATCTATATTTTGGTTTAAAAAAGTAAGCAAATGCTCCTACTAATAATACTATTGTAAGGTCTGCTATTACTGGTTTAATATAAAATACTTTATTAACTATTGTTCCTATTGTCATACCTCTTAATACTGTAGCATTTATGACATTAGAAATAATAAATGTAAACAACAACACATTGGTTGTGATTATTTCTTTGCATTTATTGAAACCGTTTTTACAAGCTTCTTTAATGTCTTTCATAATCCACCTCAATCCAAAATAATTATAGCACTATTAACTAATAAAGTAAAATAAAACATACTAGACTAAATACTAGTATGTAAACTTTTTATATTCTTTAAATCATTAATTTTATTAATAATTATTTCTTCTATTTCTTTATCTAATTTTAATGGAATTATTACATCTTCTATAAAACTATCTAATAAATTTATTATACTGAATATTTCATAATCTTGATACATAGATAAACAATTATTTATATTTTCATATAAACTATTTATTTGTTCTTCTTTAGTTAAATTATTATTAAAATATAATTGTTTATTTATAACTTTTAAATCTAAATTATAATCATACTTCATCTTTGTAGCACTTATATATTCAACTAAAGGAAAATCATATCCTGATGAAAATAATACTAATCCCTGTGGAATACTTTTATTCTTATCTATTATAAATTCATTTATTGTATTTTCTGGATTATTATTTATTTTATTAACAACACTTGTTGGACATTCTGACTTAGTAATTATTCTATCTAAATCATTATTATACATAAATCCAGCTGATAAATATTTACCATTTACTTCATGTAATGTTCTTATATTTTTATAATCTTCTGTCTTACTTGTAGCACAATCATAATTACAAGCTGCTATAAAATTATTTGGATTTAAATCAAATATCATTACTAAATTAGATGAAAATAAATTCATTGAATGTTCATTAAATAATGAACATGAAAAACTAATTGTATTTTCATAATCATTATTTCTATATTTACTTGATGTTGGAGTAACTATATATCCATATCCTGAATGACCTATTATAGAAAATGGTTTACCATTTTCTATGTCACTAAACGGAGTTAATTTATTATTCCATATTTTAGCACTTATAATTTGTACTTCATCTTCTATTTCAAATATTCTATTAAATAATTTATTTACTTTCTCTCCTGTTGGTGATGCATTTAATGGATATTTCTTATTTTCATAATAATAATTTACTACACTTGGAGAAATTAAATCATCATTTATTTTTTTTCTTAATTCATATGAATCATTACCTAATTCATTATCTATATTAGTTACTTCTTCTTGTAATTTTATAAATTGTTCTTTATCATCTACAAGTGATAAATCATATTCTTTTATATCTTTTATAATCTTTTTTACAATATAAAATCCATCATTAAATGAATTGTTACTTGGTAAATAATTATAATATCTACTCATACTATCAATCCTTCTATAATGATTATAAATAAAAAACTATAAAATGTAAATCTTATAGTTTTTCATTTAATATATTAACTAATTCTGGATTAATACTATTTAATGTAGGTATTAATTCATTTACTTTATTATTTATTTCTTCTTGTGTCATATTTTCATTATTTAATTCATCTACAATCATATTTATTAATTCACATATTGTATCAAAATCAAACATATATAATTTATTTACAAACTCTATAGTTTGTTCATCTGTACCTAAATAATTTTCTTTTAATTGATTATATAATCTTTCACTAGTAATAGTTTCTTTTTCAATAACTATTACTCCTTTAAGTAATTCTACAATCTTTTTATCTTGTTCATCTAAACAATCATTTAAAAAGTTATTTGTAGTCTTTTCTAAATTACTCATACATATATCATTCATTTAATCAACTCCCAAGTATTATTATATATATTTTTTCATAACTTTTACAACATCTTTATGAATTTCTTCAATAGTTTTTATTTTTCTACTTCCTCCACATTTAATTGTTTCAAAATTATATTCTTTAGCAATCTCTTTATATGCAGTCTCTGCTTGTCTTAAATGTTTTTCACAAGATTCATTTTGATCTGGTTTTTCTGCTCTACCTTGTCTTAATACTATACTACAATCATATGGCATATGTAAGAATAGTTTAATATCTGGATCTGGTAATTCTAATGTATCACAGAATAATCCCATAAACCATTTATACATTTCATATCTTTTTTCTTTATTTCTTTCTTTACTACCTTGATGTGCTAAAGTAGAATAGAAATATCTATCTAATATAATCCAAGTACCACTATCTAATATTTTATTTATTTCATCTAAATGATATAAGAAATCTGCTGCATAATATAAAGCAGATACTTTAGGGTCTACATTAGGTGCTCCTTCTGTAAACCATCCTTCACAAATATAATCTTTACCTAAATATGGTCCTCCTACTATTTTTCCTGTAGGTGAATCATATGCAGGAAATGCCATTCTTACTACATCTATACCACTATTTTTTAAATAATCAATTAATAATTTTGATTGTGTCTCTTTACCAGAACAATCAGTTCCTTCTATTAATATTAATTTACCTCTTGTCATATTATACCTCTATATCTTTCTTGTTAATATTTTACCGTCTTTAAATTTACAATCATTACTACATGTATAATCTGGGAATGTACATCTAGCACCCTTAGAATATTTTTCTATTTCTAAAGCTAATGGATGATTCATTTCTTCTAAAGCATTTTTATAATTCATTAATGTATTTCTTGTAGTTTTCATTACATCTAATTGTGCACAACTACATAATCTTTCTTTACATTTTAATATAAATCCATCAAAATCTCCCCATTCAACAACATCTACCATTGTTCCAATAGGTATTATTTCATTTAATGAACTTATATCTTTAATCCACTCTTCTACTAATCCTTCGTTATCTTTAATAATTTCAGGTATAGCATATTCTGAGACACTAGGTATTTCTATTTGATAATTTATTGTTCTATGTCTATGTGCTTGTGCTACTTCATCAAATGGTGCTTTATATTTAGTTAAATATATATCACCATAATATTCTTGTCTAGCACTTAAATTTGTACCAAATAAAGATAAACCTCTACATTTTTCATTAATCATCAATCCTGGTATTAATAAGTTTAATCTTTCTAATTCTGCTAAAAACTCTTTCATTTCTGCTGCTAAAGTAGAATCTAAATATGTTCCTGGATTAATTTCATTTTGTTTAATATATTTTAACATCCAACTAGCTATATAATTTAATTGTCTTAAATTAGTAGTATAAATCATTTCAGTAGGCATAAATACTGTTACCATTTTTCTTGCATTTTCTTGAGCTAAAGTTCTTATTTTAAAATTTTTAAATTGAGTTGGATATTTTTTTACTATTTCTTTTTTCAATATATCTACCCATTTATTATATAAATATACTTCTCTTTCACTTATTATAGAATCATTAGATGCTTTTACAGAAGTATATCTAAGTGATCTTTCTGAAGTATTATATTCTTTTTCATTATTAAGTATCATAGACATCAATTTAGATTGACCCTTTATATAAAGATTTACTGGTAAATGTCCTACTACACTATGATGTCCTCTACCAATTGTATCATTTGCTCTTTTTAAAGTTTTTTCTATATCTTCTTCTAAAACACTATCATATCCTTCTTCAGCATAGCATATACCTGCAATATGTCCAACAAATGTTAATGCTTTATCTTGATTTAATGTACCATTTTCATTTAAATATTCTTGATTTTCTATTCTTATATTTATCATATTCTGTCCTCCTCAATTGTTTTTCATTATCATTATAATGCGTTAATTATACACTTGTCAATAGATAAATGAATAATAAAAAAAATTCTATTTTGTCAATAGAATTTTATATTTTTTAAAATTTTTTATTAGTTAAAAAATCCATTATATTTACATGTTTTACTGTCTTTGTAGAATAATTTTCAGTATCAAGAGAGAATATATATTTCTCCACTCCATCATTTATTCTATTGTATTTTTTAAATGCTTTATCTTTAATATCATCAGTTAAATATTCATATACTTCTATATATTTTTTCTTTTTATCTTTAGTAGCAATAAAATCTATTTCTTTTAATCCTACTATAGCTTGTTTAACATCATATCCTCTAGATTTTAATTCTAAATATACTAAGTTTTCTAATTTATATTTTCTATCTACTTCTTTATCTATAATATTATAAAAACTAAAATCAGATACATAATATTTATACTTACCTGATATTATTCTATTTTCACTCATACTATATCTATCTAATTTACATAGTAAGAATGATGAATCTATATAATTTAAATAATTATACATAGTATCTAATGATACTTTTCTATCATAAGATGCAAAATACTTAGACATATTAGTTACTGAAAATGTATTAGGTATATTACTTAAAATATAATTTATTATTCTATTTAATAATTCTATATCTTTTACATTATATCTATTTACTATATCTTTAACTATTATAGAATTATAAACATCACATGTAGTTGTATATTTAAAATTAGAATTATTAATATTTAATAAGTAAGGCATACCACCCCATTTTAAATATTCATCTAAATAGTTATCCACACTTTTCTCTATACACATTTCTTCATAAGATAATGGATATAAAGTAAATACTCTATATTGAGTAATATAATCTATATTTTTATCTTTATATAAATCTGAATTAGAACCAGTAACAAATATAGATAATCTATTTATTATATTATTTAATCCTAGTATTTTTGGCCAATCATTTAAATTTTGTACTTCATCAAAAAATAAATAATACATATCATTATCTTTAATTATTGATTCAATATATTTAGTAATTATAGCTGAATTAGTATATTGTAAGTTTTCAAATTTATCATAATCCATTATATGTATATGATCTTTCTTTACCCCATTGGCAAGTAATTCATCTATTATTTGTTCTATTAAAGTAGTTTTACCACTTCTTCTTACACCGTTGATTATTTTAATTATGCGTTTATCATAGTAAGGTCTAATACTAGCTAAGTATTTTTCTCTTATTATCATAAAAAATATCCCCCATTTGTTGGAGGATATTATATTATTATTTTATATAATTGTCAATTTTTTTCATTTAATAGTAATAAATTCTATTTAATTATAAATTGGAATGTATAATCATCATCTAAAAATGAATCATAAAATCTTAAACGTAATCCTTTATCACCTTTTGGTTTTTCAAATACTATTGAACCTTGCTTTACGCCACCTTTATCTAAACTACCACTATTTAATGAATGATCGCTATCAATTGTTGACCATGAATGAGATTCTTCATTTCCAGTAGAATCACTCATTTTCCAATCATACTCATTATAATCTAATTTTTTAGTTGAATTATTTTCAATTTTAAGAGTTACAATTACATATTCTTTTCCTTTATTTGGTGTATCCCATGTAGAACCTTGTGATTTTTTTACACTAACAATACGATATCTTACACCTTCATACTCAACAATTTCATTTTGATTAAAATCCTTTTTACTCTTTTTTTCTTGTTCATTAGATTTTGATTCATTACTAGTCACATTACTTACTAAATTACTATCATCTTCAACACTACTTGTACTATTTGAATCTTCTACTGATTTTGGTTCATCACTTGAGCCAAATAAACCTGCTAAAACAATTAATCCAACGAATGCTATTAATATCCATGGTAAAGGACTACCATTTTGTTTTTTTCCACAAAATGGGCACACCATAGCGTTTACCAAAATTTGTGATTTACAATGCTTACAATATTTAGTTTGCATAAATTCCTCCTACTCTACTTATATTTCAAACTAATTATATCATATATTACTCGAATAGTGTAAGTATTTTTTATTCATTTAGTGAGAAACTATATATAGATGATTAAAGGTGATTGTATGTTTGATAGAAATGATGAGAATTACATATATGAAGTAGTAAGTAGAAATATAAAAAAGCAACGTAAATTAAGCGGATTAACTCAAGAGCAATTGGCCGAAAAAATAAATTATTCTACACAATTTATATCAAATATTGAAAGTAAAAATCATCAAACTTTTTCACTTGGAACTTTGTGGAGAATAGCACTAGTTCTTCAAATTGATATATCACTTTTATTTGATGAAACAATTCTATTAGAAAAATAAAAAAGAATATTCTAAATTTTGAATATTCTTTTTATTTAACTAAATTATGATTTTCATCAAATTCACAATCGAAAAATTGTTTACTAGATATATCATCACATAAATGTACAAATTTTTGTTTAGCTGTTTTAGGAAGTGGTAATACTACTTTAGAATATCTACTAGTATTAAATTCTCCCATATGTGATGATATAAGTTCATATAATTCATCACACTCTTCTTTAGTTAGTCCTACACTTTCTCCATTATTACGTACAAATTCTGCAGCTACTATTGGATGGTCAAATCTTACATATCTTTCTTTAGGTTCACCATATTTTAATCCATCATGTAGTATAAGTGCTAAATAAATCATATCTTGATCATGTTTATTAAAATTATTAAATAATGAACCATTTGATAAAAATTCATGTGCAAATCTTACTGCTAACTTAGTATGATGCATTAGTCCACCTTCAACATTAGAACATTTAGGATGATATTTACCTGTAGATGCTGCTGGTTCTATAAAGAAATATTCTGGCAACATATCTACTAATTTATGTGCAGCTTCTTTCACTCTTTCATCATGTATATAATTAATTTCTACATCAAATAAATTTCTCATAATCAACTCCCATAAACTCTATTAATATATCATTACTTAAATATATATAATCTTCATTAATAAATATATAATTATCTTTAATAATTAATTTATTATCATTAACTAATTTATTAATAAAATCTATTTTATTAATATCTAAATTATATTTTTCTTTTAATTTATTAATATTAATTCCACTTAATTTTCTAAAACCTAATATAAATTCATTTTCTATTATTTCATTTAGACTAAGTATTTCTTTTTCATATAAGTATTCACCATTAATATATTTATTTATATTTCTAGTATTAGTATATCTTATATTATCTATATATCCAGATGCACCTAATCCAAATCCATAATAATGTTCATTATTCCAATATACTAAATTATGTTTAGATTCATAATTATTACGTGCAAAATTACTAGTTTCATAATGTATATATCCATTATTATTTAATTTATCACATATTAATTTATACATTTCATAATCTAATTCATCATCTATATAATCAATATTCTTATTATTCAATATTGTATTAGGTTCAATAATAAGTGAATATGTAGATATATGATTAATATCTAATTTTAAATATTCTTCTATATCTTTAGATATATCTTCTAATGTTTCATTAGGTAATGCATAAATTAAATCTATATTAATATTTTTAATATAATTTTTTATCATTTCTATTTTATCTTTTACTTCATTAATATTATGTTTTCTATTTAAGAAAGATAAAAAATTAGTATTAAAAGTTTGTATACCTATACTAATTCTATTAACTCCATATTTAGATAATATTTTTATTTTATCTTCATCTATATTTTCTATATTACATTCAAAAGTAAATTCTATAATATCTTTATTAAATATATTAGTTATACTTAATAATTTATCTATTTGTTCTATACTTAGGCTACTAGGTGTACCCCCACCTATATATATAGTTTTAATTATATCAACTTTATAATTAGTTTTAATTTCATTATATAAAGCATCTAAATATTTATCTACTAATTCTTTATTATAATAAAATTTACAAAAATCACAATAACTGCATATATCTTCACAAAAAGGTATATGTATATATACAGAACTAATTACATTTTCCTTTTTCAAATGGTACTAACCTCTCTAATTTTCTTTCATTTAATATTTCTTTTACAGATAAATACATATCTGAATCAATATTTTTTAATCTTAATGTTAAATTTCTTTGTAAAACATTTCTACTTATATTTAATTTTTTACATATCTCATCACTTGTAAAACCTTCTAATAATAATTTAGTACAAGTTAATACTTTTTCTGTTACTAATTTATTATTTGTATCAAATGATTTATTACTCATTAAAATCATAAATACATCATGAAATTTATATAAATCTATATATGGTAATTTTTCATAAATTCTATCAAATACAGTTGTTTTTCCTATATTAAAATGTTCTGCTGTTTTTTTTAAAGATGTTTTATTATTTATTATATAATTAGCCATTTCTACAATTTCTATACTTTTAGCATCTAGTTGTTTTAATTCTACATTATTAGAATTATATTTTTCTATAAAATCAGCATGTCTATTTATTTTTGAAAGAACTTTATTATCTTCAACACTTAATAATTCTTTTTTTACAGTTTCTAAATCAATACATAAATACTGTGCTAATTCTTCAAAAGTAAACCAATTACTAAGAAATTCATTAATAATCATCTCTGTTGTTATATCATAGCTCATTATTTTTCCTCCATACTTAATACAGCCAAGAATGCTTCTTGAGGTACTTCTACACTACCTACCATCTTCATTCTCTTTTTACCCTCTTTTTGCTTTTCTAATAATTTTCTCTTACGAGATACATCTCCACCATAACATTTAGCAAGTACATTTTTTCTTACTGCTTTAATATCAGCACGTGCTATAGCTTTAGTACCAATTACTGCTTGTATAGGTACTTCAAATTGTTGTCTAGGTATTAATTTTCTTAAATTTTCTACTATAGCTTTACCTCTATTATAAGCAAAATCTTTATGTACTATTAAACTTAAAGCATCTACTATTTCTCCATTTAATAATATATCCATTTTAACTAATGTAGATGGTTTATATCCTATTAATTCATAATCAAATGATGCATATCCTTTAGTATAACTTTTTAGTTTATCAAAGAAATCATATACTATTTCTGCTAAAGGTATTTCATAATGTATATTAACTCTAGTAGAATCTATATATTCCATAGATACATAATTACCTCTTTTATTTTGACACAATTCCATAATAGGTCCTATATATTCACTAGGTACAAATATATTAGTTCTAATATATGGTTCTTTAATAGTATTTATTCTTTGTCTTTCTGGCATTTTAGCTGGACTATCTACCATTACTATACTTTTATCAGTTAATTCTACTTCATATATAACAGATGGAGAAGTAGCTATTAACTCAATACCAAATTCTCTTTCTATTCTTTCTTCTATTATTTCCATATGAAGTAATCCTAGGAAACCACATCTAAATCCAAATCCTAATGCTTGACTAGTTTCTGGTTCAAACTCTAATGATGCATCATTAAGTTTTAACTTTTCTAATGCTTCTCTTAAATCTGGAAATTTACTAGATTCTACTGGGAATAATCCACAGAATACCATAGGTTTCATAGGTTTATAACCTTCTAATGGTTTATCACATTCACAATTAGCAAGTGTAATAGTATCTCCTACTTTTACATCTTCAATACTTTTTATACTAGCACATAAATATCCTACTTCTCCAGTTACTAATTCTTTCTTTTTATGTTCTGTAGGATTATTTATACCTAATTCTACTACATCATATGTAGCATTAGTAGCTAACATTTTTATTTTATCACCAACACTAACTTTACCATTAACTACTCTAAGTAATGTTACTATACCTCTATATGAATCAAAATAACTATCAAATATTAATGCTTGTAACTTATCATTATTATTACCTTTAGGTGCAGGTATTCTATCTATTATAGCTTCTATTAATTCTTTTACACCTACTCCTGTTTTAGCACTAACTAATAGTATTTCATCTTCATCAAATCCAACAGCATCTATTAATTCTTTTTTTACTTTAGGTATATCAGCATTTGGTAAATCTATTTTATTTATTACTGGTATTATAGTTAAATTATTATCTAATGCTTGATATAAGTTAGCAAGTGTTTGAGCTTCTATACCTTGTGCAGCATCTACTACAAGTAATGCTCCTTCACAAGCTGCTAAAGATCTAGATACTTCATAAGTAAAGTCTACATGCCCTGGAGTATCTATTAAATGTAATACATAGTCTTCATTTTTATAATTATAATTTAATTGAACTGCGTTTAACTTTATAGTTATACCACGTTCTCTTTCTATATCCATACTATCTAATAATTGATCTTTTTTCTCTCTTTCGCTTATCGCACCTGTCATTTCAAGTATTCTATCAGCTAAAGTACTTTTACCATGGTCTATATGTGCTATGATAGAAAAGTTTCTTATATTTTGTTGTTTCACTATACCTCACCCAATTTCTAATAAATATTATAACATATAATTTGAATATAATATATTATGAAAAGTGAAGAAATTAAATATATTAACTATCAAATTATAGGTTTATGTATAACTTTAATAACTACTTTAATAGCTATAGTATTAACATACAATCAAAAACTTAATTTAGAAAAGAAAAAAACTATATTTAATAGTAAAAAATCACTTAGTATTACTAAAATAAATAGAATAGTAATATTACTTGTTGGTATATTATTTTTATATATAAATTATAAATTATATAAGATATCTAAAAAAGAAGGTGAAGACTTAACATCATACTCCTTACAAATTTTAGCATCCATTCTAATAGTAATATCAGGTATTATAGCTTTATATGTAGTATCTCTTTCTAATACTGAAACTATTGCTGATGTAGAAAATCCTAATATTTAAAAAGAATGCATATTATGCATTCTTTTCTACTTTAAGATAACATTCATGTCCATTTATATCAAATACTTCTTCTAAACTACTATCTTCTAATATATCTGTTGATAATGTTTCATTCATTATAAATTCTTTAAATTCTTTTACAGCTTTATTAACTTCTTCATCACTGTTATATGATAATACTATTCTATCAGCTATTTCAAAATTACTTGTCTTTCTTAAATTTTGTACTTTAGATACTATTTCTCTAGCTATACCTTCTAATATTAATTCTTCAGTTAATTCTGTATTTAATATTACAAAGTTATTTGTGTCATTAGCAACATCAAATCCTTCTTTAGAATTAGTTCTTATATCAACATAAGAAGCATCTACATCATATTCTTTACCATCAATATTCATTTTTAATACTTCATTATTTTGTAATTTAGTTATATCAGACATAGATAAATTTAATAATTCTGAAGCAAATGTTTTAATACTTGAGCCAAATACTTTACCTACTTCTTTAAAGTTTGGTTTAACAGTAAAGTTCATATATTCTTCTAGATTAGTTATAAATGTTACTTTTTTAACATTTAATTCTTCTTCTATTAATGGTACTAAATCACTTATTAATGATTCATTTTTACCATCTATTAAACATTCACTTAATGGTTGTCTAACTTTTATCTTAACTTCTTCTCTTATATTTCTACCTAAACTTATTAAATCTCTAACTAAGTCCATTCTATTTTCTATTGTATCATTTATATAATCTTCATTAAATGTAGGATAATCAGCTAAATGTACTGATTCTTTTTTAGTTAACTTAGTATATATTTCTTCTGATACAAAAGGTACTATAGGCGCTATTAATCTACATACACCTTCTAATACTTCATATGTAGTTTGATATACAGCCTTTTTAGAATCATCTAATTCACTAGCCCAGAATCTATCTCTATTACGTCTAATATACCAATTTGATAAATCAT
>CADBNE010000054.1 GCA_902795975.1 uncultured Erysipelotrichaceae bacterium | reverse complement strand
ATTGTACCTACTTTAGAGAATTTAAATAATTGTCTTACTTCAGCATTACCTAATACTTGTTCTTCGTATTCAGGATCTAACATACCTTTCATAGCAGCTTCCATTTCTTCTACTGCTTTATAAATAATATCATATAATCTTATTTCTACACCATTTTCTTTAGCATAGTCTTTTATAGAATTATTTGGTCTTATATTAAATCCAATTAATATAGCATTACTAGCACTTGCAAGTACTACATCACTTTCTGTAATAGCACCTACACTACTTCTTATTACTTTTACTCTAACACCATCTACTTCAATCTTTTCTAAAGATTGTTTTACAGCTTCTGCACTACCATTTACATCTGCTTTAATAATAACATTAACTTCTTTTACACCATCTTGTATTTTAGCAAATACATCTTCAAGTGTTAAACTTGTTGTTTTATTTTGACTTAATCTAGCTTCTGTTTCTCTTGCTTCACCAATAGCTCTAGCTTGTTTTTCAGTTTCAAAAGCCATAAACTTATCTCCTGCTGATGGAGTTTTATTTAAACCTGTAATTTCTACTGGTTGAGAAGGTCCTGCACTTGTAATTTCTTCTCCTTTATCATTTCTTAAAGTACGAATCTTACCATATGCACTACCAACAACTACTGGGTCTCCTAATCTTAATGTACCATTTTGAATTAAAACAGTAACAACTGGCTCAACATGTTTATCTAATTTAGATTCTACTACACTACCAATAGCATATCTATTAGGATTTGCTTTATATCCTTCCATTTCTGCTACTAAAAGTATATTTTCAAGTAATGTATCTATATTAGTACCATTCTTAGCAGATATTTGAGTTACTATTGTATCTCCACCCCAAGTATCTGGATTTAATCCACATGCAGATAATTGTGATAATACTCTATCTACATCTGCACCTGGTTTATCTATTTTATTAATAGCAACTAATATAGGTACTCCTGCAGCTTTAGCATGGTCAATAGCTTCTTCTGTTTGAGGCATTACACCATCATCAGCAGCAACTATAATAATAACTATATCTGTTATACTAGCTCCTCTAGCACGCATTTCTGTAAATGCAGCATGTCCTGGAGTATCTATAAATGTAATAATTTCACCTTTATAATTAACTTGGTAAGCACTAATAGCTTGAGTTATACCTCCTGCTTCACCTAATGCTACATTAGTTTTTCTAATAGTATCTAGTAAAGTCGTTTTACCATGGTCTACATGTCCCATAATAGTAACTACTGGAGGTCTTTTTACTAAATCTTCTTCTCTATCTACTATTTCAAACTCTTCAAATTTAGTTTCATCTTGTTTAACTTCTCTTTTTAATTCTTTACCATAATCCATAGCTAATAATGCAGCATTTTCAAAATCTATTACATTATTAATTGTAGCTAATGTACCTAAAGTAAATAATTTTTTAATTAACTCAGCTGCTTCAACACCTAATTCTTTAGCTAAGTTACCAATTGTCATTCCATCTTTATATATTACGTTATCTTTATTTTCTACTGGTGCATTACTGATTAGTTTTTCCTTACTTTTATACATTTCTTTTTTCTTTTTTGCTAATTCTTTTTTTGTATTCTTACTAGCTTTTGTAGAAACTTGTTTTTTAGATTTATTATTTACTATATTATCTATTTTACTTTTTTCTTTTTCAATAAGTTCATCTTCTATTTCATCAATAATGTCTTCATCATCATATGAATCATCTTCATAGGATTCTTCTTCATAAGATTCTTCATTAGCAATTACGTTATCTAATTCTGTTATAGCATCCTCATCAAGCATATCTTCTTCATTAGTAGCATCAATATTAAGTTCCTTACATTTTTTTAATATTTCTTCAACAGTTTTATCAACGTCTAAAGCATATTCTAATACACTCATCATGTGCACGCACCTTCTTTCCTATTAACAATTTTTTAATAATTCTTCGTATAATTCATCACTTATTTGAACCTCTAAAGTACGATCTAATATTTTAGATTTACGTGCTTTTTCAATTGTTTCAACATCTTTTTTCAAATAAGCTCCTCTTCCATTTGCTTTTCCAGTTAAATCAACTATAACTGTTCCTTCTGGAGTTCTTACAACACGAATAAGTTCTTGTTTTGGTAGTTTTTCTCTTGTAACTACACAAGATCTCATTGGAATTTTTTTCATCTTCATACTATCACCAATTATTCTAATATATTAATACCAGATTCTTTAACTTGATCTATAGTTTTAACATCTAATTTATAATGTGTAAGACGAGATGCTAAACGAACATTTAATCCCTTCTTACCAATAGCAAGTGATAAGTTTTCATCATCTACTACTACCATAGCTTCTTTATTCTTTTCATCAACTATAAATACTCTAACATCTTTAGCTGGAGATAATGCATTAGCAATGAATGTTTCTTGATTATTACTGTAAGCAATTATATCAATCTTTTCTCCACCTAATTCATTTATAATAGCATTGATTCTACTACCATGTTCACCAATACATGCTCCTACTGGATCTACATTACTATTTTCAGAGTAAACAGCTATCTTAGTTCTATTACCTGGGTCTCTAGCTATACTATAGATTAATACTATACCTTCATTTATTTCAGGTATTTCAAGTTCAAATAATCTTTTTACAAATCCATAATGTTTACGTGTTAATAATATTAATGCACCTTTTGAATTAATACTAACTTTATTAATATATGCTTTAATATTACTTCCCATTTTAATTTTTTCACCTGGAATTATTTCAGTTTTTGGAAGTAATCCTTGAGTTTTACCTAAATCTATAAAGTAATTATTTTCATCTTCCATTTCAACTGTACCAGTTATCATTTCATTTTCTTTTTCTTCAAATTCTTTAGCTATATTATTTCTTTCAGCTTCACGAATTTTTTGTACTATTACTTGTTTAGCAGTTGCTGCAGCTACACGTCCAAAATCATGTGGAGTAACTTCTTCTTCAATAGTGTCACCTACTTGAATTGTTGGATCTATCTTTCTAGCATCTTCTAATGTTATATGAATTCTTTCATCATATACAAATGGTTCATAAGCTTCTTCTTCACCATCTTCTTCTGTTTCTTCTTCTGCTTCTTTAGCTAATGCTTCTTCTAATTCAGCAAAAGAATTAATTCCTTCTAATGAATCATCATCATAGTTATTTTCATCTAATGATACTTTATGTTCCTTATCTAATACAACTGTTCTAAATGAAAATACTTTAATATCTCCTGTATCTGGATTAATATCAACTCTTACGTTTGATAATGAATGATAATTTTTCTTATATGCACTTGTAAGTGCTAATGTCATAGCATCTATAACATAATCTACTGGTATATCTTTTTCTTTAACTAGTAAATCTAATGCTTTTTTAAATTCTTTACTATTCATTTTATTCACACCCTTTCTCATATGAACATACATCTAATATATATTCTTCTTCTATTGGATCAGCTTCATCTAATATTGGATTAATGATTTTACTAACTTCTACACAGTCTTCTACATCAATTATTCCATTTTTTCCAATTGAAACTCTTAAAAACTGATTACCATCTTCTTTTAAATATTCAATGCTTTCAATAATATATCCTGCTTCACTCACTGGTGTACTAATTAATTCAGTTACTTTATTTACTATATCCATAATACCTCCAAATAAATATTAAAGAGTGGCTTCACCACTCTTCTTCCTCTCTGTAACTGTCCATATTATAGCACACTTTTTTTAAATTTAATACTTTTTTATAATTTTTTTTATAAATTTTGCTATAATTAATAATAGTTGGAGTGATAAAATGGATAAACGAAATAAACGTTATGATGTTTTTTTAGGTATTTTAGCAATATTTCTATATTTTTTCCTTAGTTTATTCTCTGGATTAATAATATCTTTATTTGGGATTAATGTAGAAAATTTATCTGAAACAAGTAAATATGTTATATCATTATTATATGAAGCTATAATATTAATTATTATTATATTGGTACACTTTAAAACATTAAAATTAGATTTTAAAACTTATAAAAGTAATATTAAGTATTATTTAAAGACATATATTAAATATTGGTTATTTGCACTTATAGCAATGTATATAGCTAACACTATATTATTTATAATTGGTGGTAGTATTGCAAAAAATGAACAAGGTGTTAGAGAATTAATTAAGGGTAATCCTTTTATAATGATAATACTTGCATGTATTGTAGGACCTATATTAGAAGAATTAATATTTAGAATATCTTTATATAAAATAATTGGTAAATATAAATGGTTATTTATCATATTATCTGGTTTAATATTTGGTAGTATGCATGTACTTGGTGAAGCAAAAACAATAATAGATTACTTATATATTATTCCATATGGTATACCAGGTAGTTTCTTTGCATATACATTATATAAATCTAATAATTCATGTGTACCTATTAGTTTACATATTATACATAATACTTTTGCACTACTTGTACAATTTATTGCTATGTAAAAAGGAAAGATTTTATCTTTCCTTTTTTATATAGTCATATACTTCTTTAATTGTATTATCAAAATTACTAAAATCTACATCAAACCATTTAATAGGTATTTGATGATTAAACCATGTATATTGTCTTTTAGCATACTTTCTACTTCTTTGTCTTATTAAATCTAAGGCTTCATCTAAAGTTATATTATTATCAAAATATTCAAATAATTCTTTATAACATATAGGTGTTAATACTGCTTTACTTCTTATATTAGTATCATATATTTTTTTTGCTTCATCAAGTAGTCCATCATTAACCATTACATCTACTCTTCTATTAATTCTATCATATAATATATCTCTATCAGTAGTTAAACCTATAAAGAAAACATCATCATATATAAGTTCATTACCACTTATATTTTCACTAATAGGTTTATTATTATTCATACAATATGTTAATGCTCTTTCTACTCTTTTTCTATTATTAATATGTATATCAGTATTAGGATCTAATTCTTTTAATTTATTATATAATTCTTCATTAGATAAATTACTAAAATCATATTTATTATCTTCATCTTCAAATTCATAATTATATAGTGCTGCTTTAATATATAATCCAGTACCACCAACTAATATTGCTGTTTTACCCCTACTTAATATATCATCTATACACTTTCTACAATCTTTTTGATAATCATATACAGTATAATCTTCATCTATATTTTTGATATCTATTAAATGATGTACTATACCTTCTTTTTCTTCTTCAGTAACTTTAGCAGTACCTATATTCATATCTTTATATACTTGAGTACTATCAGCATTTATTACTTCACCATCTAATAATTTTGATAACTCTATACTCATTTTAGTTTTACCTACTGCTGTAGGACCAGCTATTACTATAATCATATTTCACCTAATTTTTTAACCTTTTCATCATCTTTATATAGATTATACATATTACATCTTAACAATCTAAATAACTCATATATCTTATCATCTTTGATATAACAGTTATAATATTTATCTGCCCATTTAATATAATCCATATATTCAAAATCATTTATCATATCAATAAAATTATTTCTATATTGTTCT
This sequence comes from uncultured Erysipelotrichaceae bacterium, assembly GCA_902795975.1. The sequence continues at coordinate 15,036 of CADBNE010000054.1, read as the reverse complement.
TCATTATATAATTTATAAGCAATAATTAATGCTTGAGGTAAACTATATATATATCTTATATTTTCATAATAATCTAAACAAGCATATTCCTTATAACTCATTATTTTTTTATATTTTTCATTTAATTTGTTTTCTTCTACATATTGTTTAATATATTTTTTAGATAATTTATTTTTATCATTATATATAGATATTAATAAACCATCTACTAATGAATCATTAGCTAATTTATATATTCTAATATAATATTCACTAATTGCTTCCTTAATATCATCAACTAAGTCTTTTTTATTATTAACAACATACATTATAAAATAAAAATCAGCTGCCATACCTAATGCTTCAGTATAACAATAATAATTTTCATCATCTAAATTATAATTACATTTTTCTAAATGTAATAAATGAAAAAATTCATGTACACTAATCATTGGCGTTACTATATTTCCTTCATCATGTACATAAATATTATAATTATTATTTTCATTTTTTGTACTTGAAAAACCATAATTACCAAAGTTTATAACACCATTTTTTACCTCTTTTAAATATCTGTTAGCAATAAATGGAGAAATACTTTCTAATACTTCATAAGCTAATTCTATTGTAGATTCTCTATCAAATTTAGTTATATAATTATTCATAGGTGGTATATATGTAGTATTATACATATCTACTAATAATTCAGTTAATTCTATATTTTTATATAAATTTTTTGTATAAAAAGGATAACATACACAAAAATTATTTAGAAAAAAATCTATGTATTTTTCCATTTTTTTCCTTTTAAAGAATTCTATAATGCCTCAACTCTTTTCTTATATTCCCTTTTTAATACTTTTATACTATTATCAGATAATATAACATTATCTTCATCAATTACTTCTAAATCCAACTTTTTCAATGTTTCTACAAATGTCATATTGTTTGAATTATTTATAAGATTAATATATTCTTTTATATAACTTCTATCATTATTTATTTTACTAAGTATATGAGTTGCTAATAAATAACCTATTATATATGTTTGATAACTAGAAAAATTTAATTCAAGTATTTTATCTTGATTATATCTATCTTGTATACTTTGTAAATCTAATACTGCATACTCTATATATGTTTTATTCTTATTTTTTAATATATTAACTATATCTTTCATACTTATATTCTTTTTATCTAAAAATTTCTTCATTAATTCTATTTCAAAATCTAACATAAATGTTTTTTCTACTATTCCTATAATATTAGATATATCATTTAACTCTATTTCTGGAATAGTATATGGAACACTTTTTAAATATTTAGATAATAAAGCTTCTGCTACAAAAGCATATGCTTCTGTTGTTAATCTCCAATTAATAGTTTTATTTTTTACATTTAATGAAGTATAATGTATTAATTCATGAACTATAGAATAAATATCAAATACATATCCTGTCATATTATATTCTATATACTTATTATCTTGATCATTTAAAGTAGCTGATACTTCATATAAATCATCAACAACTCTAAATACAGCATATCCACTATTTATTGCATCCTCTAAATCTTTTTTATAATCTTCATTTAATTCTCCTAAGAATTTTTTTGCATGATATAAACTTGTTTTTAAATTCATAGGCATTTTATATTTAGGAACATCCAGTTTTTGAGGAACACTTAATACTATCTTAACTAAATCACTTATAAATTTTAAATCTTCTAACTTATATTCATCTAAATAATATTCAGATGCTAAAACTTTATTAATTATATTTATATCCATTATTTTATAAACATACTATCGCCAAAAGAAAAGAAACGATATTTATTTTCTACTGCTACTTTATAAGCATTCATAATATTTTCTTTTCCTGCTAAAGCACTTACTAACATAACTAAAGTTGATTTAGGTAAATGAAAATTAGTAATAAGTGAATCAATTGCTTTAAATTCATAACCTGGATATATAAATATTTCTGTATTACCACTACATTCTTTAAATTCTCCATATAATCCCATAATAGTTTCTAGAGTTCTTGTTGATGTAGTTCCAACGCTTATTATTCTTTTACCTTCACTTTTAGCTTTATTAAGTTCATCTGCTACTTCTTTACTCATTTGATAAAATTCACTATGCATTTTATGTTTAGTAACATCTTCTACACTTACAGGTCTAAATGTACCTAAACCTACATGTAAAGTAACATATAATATTTTTACACCTTTATCTTTTAATTTACATAATAAATCTTCTGTAAAGTGTAATCCTGCAGTTGGTGCTGCAGCACTTCCTGGATTTTTAGCATAAACTGTTTGATATCTATCTTTATCTTTTAATTTTTCATGTATATATGGTGGTAGTGGCATCTCACCAAGTTCATCTAATATTTCATATAATATACCATCATATATTAATTCAAATTGTCTAATACCATCTTCACCAACGCCAACGCATTTAGCACTTAATTTATCTGAGAATTTAACTATAGTATCTAATTTAACTCTTTTAGCTGGTTTAGATAAACATTCCCATTTATTATTACCTAAGTCTTTTAACATTAATACTTCTATTACAGCACCTGTATCTTCTTTAGTACCTATTAATCTAGCAGGTATAACTTTAGTATCATTAAGTACTAATACATCATTTGAATCTAAATAATCAATTATATCACTAAAATGTTTATGTTCTATTTCACCTGTGTTTTTATCTAATACTAATAGTTTAGAACTATCTCTTTTATCTAATGGAGTTTGCGCAATTAACTCCTCTGGTAAATAGTAATCAAAATCATCAGTTTTCATAAATCACCTCAAAAAAAATATATTTGTTTAAAATAACAAATATATTTTACCACTTTCTTATATTTTCTGCACTATAATTATTCTTTTTTAAGAAATTACATATTTCATCACATATCTCATTAACTTTTACACCAAAGAATACATCATGAGTAACTCCATCAATTTCAATTAAATATTTTTTACATTTCATTTTATTAAAAATATTTTCTGAACTTTCATATGGCACCAATGAATCACTTGTTCCTTGTATAATTAATGTAGGAACTTCTAATTTACTAGGATTATCTTGTGAATCATTAACTATTTTTTCAAACTCTTTTAATTGTTGAATAGATACTTTTAAAAATCTAGATATTATTTCTTTTGGATTATATTCTTTTATTATCTCTGGTCCACATTTAAGTGATTTACTAAAAGTTGACTTATCTTCAGTTGATAAATATGTAAAAGCAGGCGCAACTAAAACAACTTTTTTAACTTGTTTATATTTATTAGCAGCATAGGTTGCTAAAACTCCTCCCATACTGTGTCCAATAACATATATATCCTTATAACCTATACTAATTAATTTATCTATTCTTTTATCAACAGCATGAATCCAATCATGATATTCTACATTTGTTGATAAATTTGTAATATGACCTGGCAATGTAAAATTATAAACAGCAAATTTAGATTCTGATTGCAATCTAAAAAATAAAGGTTCTTGGTCATAAGTTCCACCAGCAAATCCATGTATTATTAATACAGCTTTCTTAAAATTAAACATATATAACACTCCTTATACCTTATATGGTATTCCTAAATGGTCATATGCTTTCTTTGTAACAATACGACCTCTATTTGTTCTCTTTAATAATCCTGTTTGTAATAAATATGGTTCATATACATCTTCTATTGTTGTTTGTTCTTCACCAATTGAAGAAGCAATAGCTTCTATTCCAACTGGTCCACCATCAAATTTTTCAATAATTGATTTAAGTAAATTATAATCTGTATTATCAAGTCCTAAACTATCTACTTTTAATCTATCAAGAGCTAATTTAGTAATTTCTAAATCAATATCTCCATTACCCATTACTAATGCAAAATCTCTAACTCTTCTAAATAATCTATTAGTAATTCTTGGAGTACCTCTACTACGTCGTGCTAATTCTAATGCTGCATCATCTGTAATATTTACATTTAATACTTTACTAGTTCTTTTAGCAATCTTTTGTAATTCTTCTTCAGTATAATAATTCAATTTATTTATTATTCCAAATCTATCACGTAATGGCCCAGTAAGGTCTCCTGCTCTAGTAGTAGCGCCTACTAAAGTAAATGGAGGTAAATCTATTCTAATATTTCTACTATTTGAATCACTACCTACTATTATATCTAAAGTAAAATCTTCCATTGCTGAATACAATATTTCTTCTATAAATCTAGGTATACGATGTATTTCATCAATAAATAATACATCTCCCTCTTCTAAACTAGATAATACTGCAGCTAAATCTCCACTTTTTTCAATAGATGGACCACTAGTAGTTCTAATATTAGAACCTAATTCATTAGCTATTATATATGATAATGTAGTTTTACCTAGTCCAGGTGGACCATATAATAATACATGGTCTAATGGTTCATTACGCATTTTAGCAGCCTTAATAAATATGTTTAAGTTTTCTTTTACTTCACTTTGTCCAATATATTCATCAATACTTTCTGGTCTAATACTTTTTTCAAAACTATCATCAGACATTTTTTCTCCACTAGTAATTCTATCATTCATTGATTATCACTCCTACTTTAATAATAATTTTAAAGCTTCTTTAACTTGTTCTTCAATAGTCATATTAACATCTACATCATTTAATATTTTCTTAATATCAGCTTGTTTATATCCTAATCCTTTTAATACTTCTATTAACTCTGTAAAACTTCTTTCATCAACTAATTGATTAGAACGAGATATTTTACCTCTTAAATCTAAAATAATTTGTCTAGCTACTTTATCTCCTATTTTAGGAAACTTCTTTAAATAGAATACATTTTCTCCTTCAATAGCATTCCATAAACTATCTATACTTCCGCTTGCTAACATAGGAAGTGCCATTTTACATCCTAATCCTTTTACTTCAATAAGTCTTAAAAACATATCTTTTTCTTCCATATTTTTAAAACCATATAATGTATTTTCATCTTCTCTTACATGTTGATATACATATACTTTATATTCTTTACCTTCTATATATGAATATGGATTACCTACATATATAAGATATCCTATACCATTATTTTCTAATACTATATGATTACTTTCTATCATAGTTACTATACCATTTATATATTCGTACATAATCATCACCAAGTACATTATATCATACAAACATTTGTTTTGTATACTTATTACTAAAAAATGTCAAAATTTAAATTTTGACACTATTTTATATAGTCTTTATAAATATCTTCATCTATATCAATTGTTAAACTACCATATGCAGAAGCAGTAAAATAACCTCTAGGTAATACGAAAGTTAATTTATTATTATTTAATACATAAAAACCAATTATAAATACATCGTCAGATAATTCATCACTATATTCATCATTTTGTTTTTCATATATTTTATTAATCTTTTTTACTATATTATCTTTTACTTTTGATTTAATATCTTTAGTAAATAAATCATCAAACTCAACTATATTACCATTATCTTTATTAAACATATAATATTCACTTGAATATATTGGATAAGGTCCTCCTGCTTGCCATTCATAATCTAATTTAAATATTAAATATTTATTATTTTCTTCTAATAAAGAATATTTATAATTAAAAGTATACCCTTCACTACTTTTTGCTTCACTAACTTGTTCTTTATAGTTTTTAGCAGCATCATCTATTACTTTATCTAAGTATTTAGTAATTTTTTTAGAACTATCTTCTTTTAAACCATTACTAACAACAGCTTTTTTAGTAGTCATAGTAATACCATGTTCTAAATTAATATTTTCATCATCATATTCAACTTCATACTTATCTTCTTTACTTTTTTCTTCTTTATTACTATTACTATTTTTCTCTTCTTTTTTTGTACTTTTACTAGACTTAATATTACTTACAATCTTATTTGATTTTTTACTAGCATTACTTTTTTCAATACTTTTTTTACTATCATTCTTAGGTATTAAACATATAATAATTACTACTATACCTATAAGAGCTAGAAAGACTAAAAAAGAATAATCATTACTACTTTTCTTACTTCTACTTGAACTTCTACGTTTTTTCTTTGCCACATTATCCCCTACTTTTTAATAAATGATATAATTGTTAACACTAAAAAATAAATCATCAAAATTACAAATGACCAAGCTAATATTAAATAAACAGTACCATTTGTATAATGATCAGCAACTGATAAAATACTGTTTGGAAAATTTCCTAAGAATCTTGATATTTCATTATGGCCAATATGTCTAGAAATAAAATCTATTATTCTTAAAAATATATCTAATGCTGCAATTCCATAAGCTGCTGTTGATAATTTTCTTCTATAACATGCCCAACAAATTATTATAATTACTAATACTAATATTATAAATGCATCCATAAACTAACACTCCTTTATTATTAATATAATTATATCATATCATAAAAATATTAACACATTTTTATATAAAATTATAAAAATGTTAAGAGTGGTTGACAAATCTCCACTTATAGTTGGTTGTCCGCAACCGACTATTTTGTTAAAATGGGATTGTGTCATTTGAAAGGAGAAATTATGAGTATAATATTAAAACATATTTTTAGAAACATTAAAGAGCATAAAATGAGGAGTATACTTATTTTTATTGCGCTAATGATTTCAACATGCGTTCTTATCATAGATATTGTATTACCAAATGAGTTATTAATTAAGATTGAAGACACATTTAAAACTATATATGGTGATGCTGATATATCTATTAGTTCTGTTGAAAATTTTGAATATGATAAATTAAAATTTAACGGTGTTAAATATGATTACGTAGCTACTAATAATATGTATGCAACTAATAAAGAAGATAAACCAACAGTAGTTATGGGAATTAATATTAGTAAAGCTAAAGATTTTAAATTATTAGGTGAAGATGTTCCAGAACTAAATCAAAATGAAGTAGTAATAAATGATTATAGTGCTAAAGAAAAAGGATATAAAAAAGGTGATATCATTAAATTAAAATATAATGATATTGAATATGAATTTATTATTAAAGACATAGTTAAGAAAAAAGGTTTAGCAGCTATAGAAAATGAAAATGATATATTTATTACTAGCTTAGATAATATAGAAACAATAAAAAATGAAAAAGTAAAAAAATACAGTTCTATATATTTAAATGTAGAAAATGATGATGAAATAGATAACTTAGTAGATTATCTAAAAGATAATAATGAAAATTATAATATAAGTAGAACAATTGATATGGAAGGATTAAAAAGTGAAGTATCATTTGTTAGATATTTAATGACATTAATATTCTTTATGTCAACAGTAATGATATTCTTTGTTATAGGTTCATTAAATAAAATAATGTTAGCTGAAAGAATACCAGTAATTGGTACATTCAGAAGTATAGGTGCTAACAGAAGTAAAATGAATTCTATATTAATTATAGAAAATGCATTATATGGATTATTCGCGGGGTTTATAGGAAGTATTGCAGGTATATATCTAGATAAATTAGTATCTACTGCATTTGTAGTAACAAATGGAGTTGAACTATCAAGTAAATCAGTTAAACTATCTCCTAGCCTTATAATTATAGGTATATTATTTGCAACATTATTACAAATATTTATTACAGCAAAAGAAATTATTAGAACAAATAAAAAGCCAATTAAAACATTAATATTTAATACACAAAATAGTAGATATAAAATAAGAAAAATGAGAACTATAATAGGATTTATTCTTATTGTATTAGCATTCATAGTACATGCTTTAAATACTAAAGTAAATATATTATTTACTATGACATCACTTGTAACACTTACTGTAGGTGTTGCTAACATAGTACCATTCTTAATGCAAAAAGTATCAAAAATATTAGCTACCCTATTTAAAAAAATAGGATGGTCAACAGGTATAGTAGCAAGTAAAAATATTGGATATAATAAAATGATAATATCATCTTCTAGATTAATAGTAGTATCATTATCATTATTATCAACAATTGTATTAGTATCAACATCATTTACTAAATTATTTACAGTATTTAGAGAAACAACTAAGGACTATGATATGACTATTATGAATGTAAGAGAAAATGCTACTAAATATGATAAATTAGTTGAATTAGATGGAATAAATGAAGTTAAATATTTCTATTATTATATGGATGAAGATACGACATATAATAATGGTAAAAAATTTGCAACTATGCCATTTTTATATACTAATAATAAAGATACTGATTTAATAGATACTAAAGATAAAAAAATATCTGAATTAAAAAATGATGAAATAATTATAGATGAAAAAATAGCATTTAAAAACAACTTTAAAGTTGGAGAAAAATTAAAAATTAAATATGGTAATTTAAATAAAACTTTTGAATATAAAATTGTAGGATTATGTGATGCTTCTAAATTTACAACAAGTAGAAATTTAATGATAATAAGTTATGAACACTTTATTAAAGATATAACAGATGTACCAGCACAAGTATTATTAGTAACAGATGAAGGTACTGATTTAGAAAAAATGAAAGAGACATTAAAGAAAGAAATAAAAGAAGTCTCAATTAGAATACAAACTACAGAAGAATATATACAAGAACAAGAATCTCAAACTGATTCAATAATGAGTATATTCTATGTAATATTAGGATTATCAGTATTCTTATCATTTATAGGTATTGTTAATAATCAAATAATTAGTTTTATACAAAGAAGAAGAGAATTAGCAGTATTAAATTCTACATGCATGAGTAAAGCACAATTAAGAAAAATGTTATTTACAGAAACAATAATTGCTAATTTTGTAGCAAGTATCTTTGTACTTATTACATCATATGCTGCTACAGGATTCATAAATTATTTTATGCAAGGTATTGATATGTATATAACTATATATTATGACTTAATAACAGTATTAAAATTTGTAGGAATAATATATATAGTATTATTATTTACATTAATTATTCCAATAAATAAATTAAGAAAAATGAATATAGTAAATGAAATTAAATATGAATAGGAGGATTTATGAGTATAATAAAAGTAGAAAATGTAAGTAAAGTATTTGGCCATAATGGAAATCAAGTAACAGTATTAGATAATTTATCATTTGAAATAAATAGTGGTGAATTTGTATCTTTAATGGGTGCTTCAGGATCTGGTAAATCTACCCTACTATATTTAATTGGTGGATTAGATAAACCTACTGAAGGAAATATATATATAGAAGAAAAAGATATTAATAAATTAAAAGAAAAACAAATGGCTAAATTAAGAAGAAAAGATATAGGTTTTGTATTTCAATTCTATAACTTAGTACAAAACTTAACAGTAGAAGAAAATATAATGTTACCAGTAGTTATGGATGGAAGAAAAGAAAAAGACTATAAAAAAAGATTAGATAAAATATTAAAAATAGTAGGTCTTGAAGATAGAAGAAAAAATTTACCAAATGAATTATCAGGTGGACAACAACAAAGAGTTAGTATTGCACGTGCTATTATATTGAGTCCAAAAATAATATTAGCTGATGAACCTATAGGTAATCTAGATAGTAAATCTGGTAAAGAAGTAATGGATTTATTTAAGAAAATAAATGAAGAAGAAAAAATAACTATATTACAAGTAACTCACTCAGAAGAAGCTGCAGAATATGGTAATAGATTAATACATTTAAAAGATGGTAAAATTATATAAAAAAATAAGTAGATAGTTAAACTATCTACTTTTTATTTTATATATAATTTATTATCATCATAATCTATTATTACTTCACTATTAAATTTTATTTCATCATTTATTATTGCTTTAGCAAGTAATGTCTCTAAATTACGAGATACAAATCTTTTAATTGGTCTAGCACCAAAGTCTTTATCATATGATTCATTAATTATATAATCTTTAGCTTTATCAGTAACAGTTAATGTAATTTTTTTATCATCTAATCTATGTTCTATTTCTTTAATAATATTACCAAGTATTTTATATACAACATCTTTAGTTAATGATTTAAATATAATTATTTCATCTATACGATTTATAAATTCTGGTCTAAATGAAGTTTTTAATTCTCTCATTACTTTATCTTCTGCATCTTCATAACCCTCTAATATGTATTCACTACCTAAATTAGATGTCATAATTATAATAGTATTTTTAAAATCAACTGTTCTACCTTGTGAATCAGTAATACGTCCATCATCTAATATTTGAAGTAATATATTAAATACATCTTTATGAGCTTTCTCTATTTCATCAAATAATACTATACTATATGGATTTCTTCTTACTGCTTCAGTTAATTGTCCACCTTCATCATATCCTACATATCCTGGAGGAGCACCAACTAATCTTGATACACTATGAGATTCCATATATTCACTCATATCTATACGTACCATATGTCTTTCATCATCAAATAATTCATAAGCTAAAGTACGTGCTACTTCAGTTTTACCTACTCCTGTAGGACCTAAAAATATAAATGAACCAATTGGTCTATTAGGATTCTTAATACCTGCTCTAGCCCTAATTATAGCCTCACTAACAAGTTTTAAAGCTTCACTTTGACCCTTTACCCTCTTACCTAAATTTTCCTCTAAATTAAGTAATTTCTCTTTTTCACCACTAACTAATTTAGTAATAGGAATATTAGTCCATTTAGATATAATAGCAGCAATATCATCTTCACTAACTTCATCTGATAATATTTTATTCTTATCTAATTGTTGTAAATCTTGTAACTCTTTTTGTAATGTAGGTATAACACCATGTCTTAATCTAGCTGCTTTTTCTAAATCATAATTATTTTCAGCAGTCTCTAATTCAAAAGTTTTCTTTTCTATTTCTTCCTTCTTACTATTTATTTTAGATAATATATCCTTCTCTTCATTCCATTTATCTCTTAATTCTTTTTCTTCTTTCTTAAGTAGTATTAAACTTTCTTTAATCTCTTCTACTCTCTTTTTAGATATATCATCCTTTTCTTTCTTTAATGCTTGAAGTTCTATTTCTAATCTCATTATTTGTCTAGTTAAACTATCTATATTAGTTGGAACTGAATCCATTTGTACCTTTATAGTAGCACATGCTTCATCAACTAAATCAATAGCTTTATCAGGTAAAAATCTATCTGTAATATATCTATCAGATAGTGTAGCAGCTGCTACTAAAGCATTATCTTTTATATTAACTTTATGAAATACTTCAAATCTATTTTTTAATCCTCTTAGTATTGTAATAGTATCTTCTACATTAGGTTCAGATACTTTTACCTTTTGAAATCTACGTTCTAGTGCTCCATCTTTTTCAATATATTTTCTATATTCATTTAATGTAGTAGCACCTATAACATGTATTTCACCACGTGCTAACATAGGCTTTAACATATTACCTGCATCCATAGCACCTTCAGCTCCAGCACCTACTATCATATGGATTTCATCAATAAACATGATAATATCACCATCTGATTTTTGTACTTCTTTAAGTACTGCTTTTAATCTATCTTCAAATTCTCCTCTATATTTAGCACCCGCAATTAATGCACCTAAATCTAATTCCCATATAGTTTTATTTTTTAAACTATCAGGTACATCTCCTTTAACAATACGTTGTGCTAAACCTTCTACTATAGCAGTCTTACCTACTCCAGGTTCACCAATTAATACAGGGTTATTCTTACTCTTACGAGATAATATTCTAGTAATATTTCTTACTTCATCATCCCTACCAATTACAGGATCAGTTTTTCCATCTTTAACTGCCTGAACAATATCTCTACCATACTTTTCTAATACATTTTCTAAACTTTCTTCATAAGGATTTTGCATATTCATATTATTCCCCTCCTTTTTATATCATTCAAAAAATGAATGATTTTTCCTCATTCATTTCTTATTATACTCATTTTTTAGCACTTGTCAAGTATAAGTGCTAAATTATATACGATATACTTTTGGATTTGAATTATAAGTTTCAAATGCTACTGCTGTATCTGTAATATAATAGCTTTTAAATTTTTTAGATATATCAATATATATTTTTGTATTATCTGTATCTAAATGTTTTGTTTTATATAAATTTAAAGCTAATATTTTTCTACACATTCTTACTTCTTCTGGACTTAAGAATCCTGTACCACTTATTTCTACAAAACATGGTCTTTCATATATAGGTTTTTGTGGATTAATTGCTATATCAAATCTTCTATATAATTCTTTTCCCTCTCTTGATGCTATTAAAACTAATGGATAGCTTCCAAAATCAGTAGTAAATGGAGAACTTGAATAATTAGAAGAAGTACTATTTATATCTATTTGAGTTAAATAATCTGGATGATTCTTAAATAAATCTTTAAAATGTTTATAATCTTCATTTAAAGTATCTATAGGTGTACTTATAATATCTATAATAGGTTTATCTTGCCAAAACTCATTACTTTCTAATATACCTGCCATATTACTACATACATGATCAATTGGACACTCACTATCTTTAGTTAAATCAATTAATTTATGAGCTAATATCTCCACTGCTTCTATTATATTTTTATTCAATTCTTTATCTTCTAAACTAGCTGATACATATTCATTTTTAACATTTCTTATACCATTAAATATTAATACATTATAGTATAAAGATGCTGTTATTCTAGCACATAAATTATTATTATTTAATATCTCTATTAATAATCCATTATTACTTAATATAGAATATAATATAAAGTCATTATCATTACCATCTAATTTAAAACAAGTATTAGTATCTATACCTGATGTAAGTACTCTAGGGTCTACATTATTATATCTTCTAACAGTAATATTCTTATACTTAATATCTTTAAAATAAGGAATACTACTATGTGTTATATCATGTGCTTTACTCATCGCAAACACAGCTTTTTCTAATCTCTTTTTAATATCTTCATCATTATATTTAGAATCTATAAATTGATTATTAAATACTAACTTTCTACAAACTTCATCACCTAATATATCTAATGTTTCAGAATCTACATATTTATATAATGATATCATTTTATATGCTGTTGAAAGTTCATGTATTTTAAATTCAACATTTTTAGGAATAAGAGTTATATAGTTAAAGAAATTTGAAATAAATTCTAAATCTTTATCATCACCCGATACAAATAAGCAAGGAATAATCTCTGTTAAAAAATCTTTATAGTTATTAGTACAACAAGTAATTATTTCACTATTATTAATTTTATCTATAAGACGTGCTACAAAATCAATATTTAAATATTCATACTTTTCATCTACCTCAAAGTTAGAGTCATTAAATAAATTAGTTATACGTTGTGAACTAGCAGATAATCCTGTCTTACTATTTTTAAACTTTTGAAAACTTGCATTAATATGAGCATACTTATCTAGTTTAATATAATATTCTCTAACTAAATGTCTTTCATATATTGTAGGTTCTTGTACACTTGTTTTAAATGAAATTTCATTATTTTCATCTATATATATAACTGATTTAGATTTAGTTACTAAAGGTTTCATATCATTTAAGAACATTCTTTGTTCTTTTGTTAAGAATTCATTTACTTTTTTATCACCATCTATAAATTTTTTAATTAAATCTATTTGGTCAATACTAAATTTCTCATTAAGTATTTTTTTATAATTTTGTTTTAATCTTAAATATTCATCATACTCTTCAATTTCTTGTAAAGCAATTGGTTCAACTAAACCAAGCAAGTCATAATTAAGTAAATAATTTTCTCTATTCCATAAATTATTTACGAATATATATAATAATTCATCATCTATATATTTACCAAAATTAGCTTCTATAATATTTGTTAACTCACTATCATTTCTCATTACATAATCTTTTGTAATACTCTTTTTTAATTCTTCATCCATTTCTTTACTTTCTTTTTTTACAAAATATTTTCTTATTTCATCAATACGTGTTTGAGAATAATTAGATGCAAATATTTCTTTTACATTAGCATGATATTTCTTTATATAGCTTTTAATAGTTACAATTATATTAGTATAATCTAACTTATATCCTTTTTCTTTAGCAATTATTAAATTTTCAAATAAACCTAATAATCTTCTAATATCTATTTTATTAATATCTGCTATTCCTTTTAAAGTATTAGGATATTTTTTTTGTACAAATTCTATACCATTTTGAAATAAATCTTCAAATAAATTAACAGATAAATTACTATTATCTTCTAGTATTTTCTTTTCTTGTTTATAATCATATTCACAATGTCCTTTATATATTAAATATTGTCTATAATTATATATTCTTAATTCTGTAGAATTTTCTAATACATTATGTAATATTTTTTGTAATCCAGGATTATTAACATAGTTATCTATTAATAATTTTACAAATCTTACATAATATTCTTTATTGGTAAAATGTTCACGTAATTCTGCCATTAATTTTTTTACTTCTGGATTATTAATAAATTCTGTAGCTGTTTTATTATCTTCCATAAAACATTGTAAACCTAATATAATACTATATATTTCAAGTTCCTTATTTATCTCCATAAATATACCCCCATAATTTAGTGCATATTATAAACAAAGTATTAAAAAAAGTCAAAACTCAAAAAAAAGATAGTTTAACTATCTTATTTTAAAGCGTCAATTAATTCAGCTTTTTTCATTGAAGTATAACCTTCAACACCTTTAGCTTTAGCTAATTCTTTTAATTCAGCTACAGTTAATTTAGTGATATCAGTTGATTCTTCTTTTTTAGCTTTTGTTTCTTTTTTAGCTTCAACTTTTTCAGCTTTAGCTACTTTACCATTTAAAGCTTCTTTAGCTGTTTTAACTAATTCAGCAAATGCATTTGGTTCATTAATAGCTATTTCACTTAACATCTTTCTATTAATTGTAACTCCTGCTTTATTTAATCCATCGATGAATTTAGAATAACTAATTTCATTCATACGACAAGCTGCATTAATACGAGTAATCCATAACTTTCTCATATTTCTCTTAGTTTGTCTTCTATCTCTATAAGCATACTTT
>CADBNE010000053.1 GCA_902795975.1 uncultured Erysipelotrichaceae bacterium | reverse complement strand
GGTAAATTTGGTGGAGGTGGATACAAAGTATCTGGAGGACTTCACGGTGTAGGTGCATCAGTTGTTAATGCATTATCAAAATGGGTAGAAGTAACAGTATATAAAAATTCTAAAGTACATTTTGTTAGATTTGAAAATGGTGGACATACTGTAGAACCTTTAAAAGTAATTGGTGAATGTGAAGAAAATAGAACAGGTACAAGTGTTACTTTTAAACCAGATCCTGAAATATTTGATACTGATATATATGATTATAATACTTTAAAAGTTAGAATTAGAGAGTTAGCTTTCTTAAATAAAGGTTTAAAAATTACTTTAAGAGATGATAGAGACGAAGAAGATACTACAGGTGAAACATTTATGTATGAAGGTGGTATAAGTGAATATGTTAAGTTTATTAACCAAGGTAAAACTCCAATTCATGAAGATATAATACATTTATCTGGTGAAGAAGATAATGTTGTTTTTGAAGTTGCTCTTCAATATACTGATGGTTACACAGAAAACATATATTCTTTTGTTAATAATATTAATACACACGATGGTGGTACTCATGAAGAAGATGTAAAAAGAGCTTTAACTAGAGTTATCAACACTTATGCACGTAAAGTAGGTTTATTAAAAGAAAAAGATGAATCTTTAACAGGTGATGATGTTAAAGAAGGTTTAACTATGATTGTTTCTTGTAAACATCCTAATCCACAATTTGAAGGACAAACAAAAGGACGTTTGGGAAATAGTGAAGTTAGAAAATTAGCGGATAATGTATTTAGTGAGGGATTTGAACAATTTTTACTTGAAAACCCTGATTCTGCAAAGGTTATTGTTGAAAAAGCTATGTTAGCATGTAGAGCAAGAAATGCTGCTAAGAAAGCTAGGGAAATAACTAGAAAAAGTGAAATGGCTACTACAAATTTCTTTGGGAAATTATCTGATTGTAAGAGTAAAGACCCAAAAGTATCTGAAATATTTATAGTCGAGGGAGATTCTGCGGGTGGTTCTGCTAAAAAAGGTAGAGATTCTATGACACAAGCTATTCTTCCTTTAAGAGGTAAAATACTTAATGTAGAAAAAGCAAGATTAGATAGAGCTTTGGGAAATGAAGAAATAAGAACAATCATTACTGCTTTTGGTACTGGTATTGGTAATGAATTTAATCTTGATAAATTAAGATATGACAAAATTATCATCATGACCGATGCCGATGTAGATGGTTCACATATTAGAGTATTATTATTAACATTATTCTATAGATTCTTTAAACCAATTGTTGAGGCTGGACATGTTTATGCAGCACAACCTCCACTATTTAGAATAATGCATGGTAAAACAAGAAAATATGTACTTGATGAACAAGAAAAAGAAGCTTATTTAAATTCATTAGATGAAAATGTTAGAGCTCGTGCAGAGATAGCCAGAATGAAAGGTCTTGGTGAAATGGATGCCGAGGAATTAAATGAGACAACAATGGATATCAACAAGAGAGTTTTAAGAAAAATTACAGTTGAAGATTGTGTA
Source organism: uncultured Erysipelotrichaceae bacterium (assembly GCA_902795975.1). The sequence continues at coordinate 25,922 of CADBNE010000053.1, read as the reverse complement.
GCTGCAGATGCTATGTTTAATAAATTAATGGGAGAAGAAGTAGAACCAAGAAGAGCATTTATTGAAGAAAATGCAATTTATGTTCAAAACTTAGATATTTAGGAGGTGTTTTAGATGGAAAATAATGAAGAATTAGAACAAGAACAACAATCAGAAGAAGTTATTGAAACTGAAGAAACACAAGATTTTGGTGGAAACTTTCATGAGAGAGATAGTCATGCAGTTAATGATATTGTTAAGGAAATATCATCATCATTCCTTGATTATTCAATGAGTGTTATTACATCACGTGCTATACCAGATTTAAGAGATGGATTAAAACCAGTTCATAGAAGAATTTTATGGTCAATGTTTGAAGAGGGAAATACTCCAGATAAACCTCATAAGAAATCAGCTACAACTGTTGGTTATGTTATGGGACATTATCATCCACATGGCGATAGTTCAATTTATGATGCAATGGTTAGATTAGCTCAAGATTTTAATCAAAGATATATGATGGTTGATGGCCATGGTAACTTTGGTAATATTGAAGGTGATGGAGCTGCAGCATATCGTTATACTGAAGCAAGATTATCTAAGATATCATTAGAAATGTTAAGAGATATTAGAAAAGAAACAGTTGATATGATGCCAAACTTTGATGAAACAAGTCCAGAACCAACTGTTTTACCATCTAGGTTTCCTAACGTATTAGTTAATGGTTCAATGGGTATTGCAGTAGGTATGGCTACAAATATACCCCCACATAATTTAGGTGAGGTAATTGATGGGTGTGTGGCACTTATCGACAATCCAGATATAGATACAGATGGATTAATGCAATATATTAAAGGTCCTGATTTTCCAACAGGTGCCATTATATTAGGTAATTCAGGTATTAAAAAGGCATATGAAACTGGTAGAGGAAGTATAACTATTAGAAGTAGAGCTTATATTGAAGAAAAAGCAAATCATAGTCAAATAGTTGTAACTGAAGTTCCATATGGTGTTAATACAATGGAATTAAAAAATAAAGTTGCTGAATTAGTACATAATAAAGTAATTGAAGGTATTTCAGATTATCATACAGATTTAAAAGATGGTGTTAAAATAACAATTACATTAAAAAAGGATGCTAATCCACAAGTAGTTTTAAATAACTTATATAAACATACAAATTTTCAAATCAATTATGGAATTATATTTTTAGTTATTGATAATGGTACACCAAGAACTCTAGGTTTAAAAGATATAATTTCTAAATATTTAGATCATCAAAAAGAAGTTATTATAAGAAGAACTAAATTTGATTTAGGCAAAGCTGAAGATAGAGTTCATATCTTAGAAGGATTAAAAATAGCTTTAGATAATATTGATGAGGTTGTTAGTATAATTAGAAATTCATCTTCAGATGAAGATGCACAAAATAAATTAATGGAAAAATTCAGTTTATCGGAAATACAAGCAAAAAGTATACTTGATATGAGATTAAGAAGATTAACTGGATTAGAAAGAGAAAAGATAGAAGAAGAATTAAATGAATTAATTGAATTAATTAAGGATTTAAAAGATATCTTAGGCTCTGAAGAAAGAGTTAAATCAATTATTAAAGAAGAAATGTTAGAAATTAAGAAAAAATATGGTGATGAAAGAAGAACTGAAATTGATATGACAGCTATAGATTATATCGATGATGAATCATTAATACCAGTTGAAGACTTAGTTATAACATTAACAAGTAAAGGTTATATTAAACGTGTAGAAAGTGATACTTATAAAGCACAAAATCGTGGTGGAGTAGGTATAAAGGGTATGACAACTACAGAAGAAGATTATGTAGGAAGTATTCTTTCAATGACAACACATGATTATATTATGTTCTTTACTAATAAAGGTAAAGTATACAGAATGAAAGGTTATGAAGTACCATTATTCTCACGTCAATCTAAAGGATTACCAATAATCAATTTATTACCATTAGATAAAGATGAAAAAGTAAATGTAATGCTTAAGGCTACCCCAAGTGATGTACCAGCATATGTAGTTTTATGTACTAAGAAAGGTATAATTAAACGTACAAAGATTGAAGAATTTGAAAATATTAGAACAAATGGTAAGATTGCTATTACATTAAAAGAAGACGATGAATTAATTTCTGCAAAAATTACAGAAGGAAATTCACAAATTTTAATAGCATCATCAAATGGAAGATTAATTAGATTTGATGAAGATGAAGTAAGAATTATGGGTAGAACTGCTTCAGGTGTAAGAGGAATTGATATTGGAGATGGAATTGCTGTAGGTATGGAAATAGCAAGTGATACTGATGATGTATTGGTTGTTACAGAAAATGGATACGGTAAGAAGACTAATATTGAACAATATAGAATGACACATAGAGGAAGCAAAGGTGTTAAGGCACTTAATGTTACAGAAAAGAATGGTAATATAGTTTCATTTAAAATAACTAATGGAACTGAAGACCTTATGATTATTACTGATAGTGGAATGATTATAAGATTACCATTAGAACAAGTTTCTTCTACAGGACGTGTTGCTCAAGGTGTTAAGTTGATTAATCTAAAAGATAATCAAAAAGTTAGTACAATCGCTTTAGTTGATAAAGAATCTGAAAAAGAAGAAGAAAAAAATAATGAAGATAATTTTGAACAAATAGATAATAATCAAAATAATATAGAAGAAGTAGTTGAAATAGCAGAAAACAGTGAAGAAACTACTGAAGAAGAGTAAAATTTTACATTTTTACTCTTTTTTATTGAAATAGTGTATTGACACATAACATAGGATACTGTATATTATTTGTAGCACAACATTTATACTTGAACCAGGTCAGAGTTGGAAGACAGCAGCCTTAAGAGTTCCTAAATGTGTGTGCTTTTTTTAGTTTCTCGTGAAACATAGAGGGTGATTTGATTGAATAGTGAATATTTGGCTCTAGCATTAGAAAAAGCCCAAATAGGGGCATTTAAAGGCGAAATTCCGGTAGGTGCTGTAATTGTGAAAAACAATGAAGTAATAGCAGCTACTTATAATAAAAAAGAAGAATTAGGATGTAGTACAAAGCATGCAGAAATATTAGCTATCGAAGAAGCTAGTAAAAAGCTTCAGGACTGGCGTTTAACTGATTGTGACATGTATTTAACCATGGAACCTTGTTTAATGTGCTGTGGGGCTCTTATACAGGCTAGAATAAGGAATGTATACTATGTTTTAAGTAATAATAAATTTGGTGGCATAAATTTTATAAAATATTTAAATAAATTTGAAAAATATAATCATAACGTAAATTATGTAAAAATAGAAGATGAAAAAATTGAAAAAGAGCTAGAAAATATAATGAAAACCTTTTTTATGGATAAGAGATAGCTTCTTTTTTTTTTTGCAATTAAAGTGTATAATAATATGTATGGAGGGTTAATATGTATCAAGCTTTATATAGAAAATATCGTCCTAAAACATTTGATGAAGTAGTAGGACAAGATGTAATAGTAAAAACATTAAAAAATTCAATCAAAAACAATTTAGTAAGTCACGCATATTTATTAGCTGGCCCTCGTGGAACAGGAAAGACCTCTATAGCAAAGATATTTGCGAAAGTATTAAATTGTTACAATCCTGTTGATTTTGAACCATGTAATGAATGTATATCATGTGAACAGGCAAATAATAATCAAAATATAGACATAATTGAAATAGATGCTGCATCAAATAATGGTGTAGATGAAATAAGGGAAATAAGAAATAAAATAGCTTTAGTACCTACAAATAGTAAATATAAGGTATATATAATAGACGAGGTTCATATGCTTACTACACAAGCATTTAATGCGTTATTAAAGACATTAGAAGAACCACCAAAACATATTATATTTATATTTGCTACAACAGAGCCTCAAAAGCTACCACAAACAATTTTATCTAGATGTCAGAGGTTTGATTATAAAAAAGTAAGTAATGACGAAATTGTTAGAAGATTAAAATATATTGCTGAGAAAGAAAATATTAATATAGATGAAGAATCTTTATATGAAATAGCAAAATTATCTGATGGAGGAATGCGTGATTCTATTAGTTTATTAGATCAAGCATTAGCTTATTCAGATGATAAAATAACTATTGAGGAAATTCATGAAATAAATGGTTCTTTAGCAAAAGAAGAATTAGATAGTTTGATTTTATCAATGTTGAATGGAGAATTGGTTGATGTCATTGAAAAAATTGAAAAATATGATTCAATGGGAAAAAATCTAATAAAAATTACTCAGGAAATAATTGAGAGAATGAAGGATTGCTTATTATATATTAATGCACCTAAGCTTGTTGATGAAAAGGATAAATTTTATAAAAAGGTAAAAGATACTGGAAATACTAAGTATTTATATAAATTTATTAAGAGTTTATCATCTATAATAAATGAAATGAAAAACTCGGGAAATAATAAAATATTGTTAGAAATTGAAATAATTAAAAATGTTAATTATAGTGAAGAAAATAATTATATTCCTGTTATGGGAAATATTTCCCAAGAAATAATTAAACCAAATAAGATAGAGATAACAGAAAAAATAGAAGTACCAAAGATACCTGCAAAAGATGAAAGTGTAAAAGTGGCAAAACCAAAGGTAAAGAAAAAGATAGTAGAATTTGATAAAACAAAATTAGCTGAATTTAAAAAAGGAAGAATAACAAATTCTTTATCTAAATTCTCTCAAAAAGAAAGAGAAAAAGTAAAAAAAGAATTAGAAGTTTTAAGAACATATATAACTGATGAGAAGATTGGAAAAAATATTTCCCTACTTCTTGATGGAGAACTTAAAGCTGTTACAGAAAATTATTTAATGTTTATGTACAATATTGATTTAATGGCAGAAACATTTAATATCAATATTCCTAAAATTGAAGAAATATTAAATAATAAGTTAAAATCTGATTACAAAGTAATTGCTATTGATTCAAATGATTGGGATTATTTAAAACAAGATTATAATAAAAATAAACAAAATTATGTATTTAAAGAAGAATTAATAAAGTATGAAGATTTGATTCCAACATCTGAAGATGAAAATAGTGAAAAAAAAGAAGAAAATAATTCAATTGCTGAAATGTTTAATGATATAATTGAATATGAATAGAAAGAAGGAAATAAATATGAATATGCAAGCAATGTTAAAACAAGTACAAAAAATGCAAAAGGATATGACTAATGCACAAGAGGAGATTAATAAAACAGAATTTAAAGCAACAAATGCTTTAGTAACTGTTGTTATGACAGGAGATAAAAAATTAAAAAGTGTAAAAATTAATGCTGATGAAATAGAAAAAGACGATGTAGAAATGTTAGAGGATATGTTTTTAGTAGCTACTAATGATGTTTTAGCACAAATTTCAAAAGTAACTGAGGAAAAAATGGGAGCATTCACAAAAGGAATGCCTAGTATTCCAGGATTATTTTAATGAAATATCCAACAACAATTCAAAATTTAATTGAATGTTTTAAAAAATATCCAGGAGTTGGTACAAAAACAGCTGAAAGATATGCTTTTGAAACTCTAGATTTAGATGAAGAAGTGATTGAACAATTTATTCAATCACTTAAGGATTCTAAACAAAAAATAAAGCATTGTTCTGTTTGTAATAACTTAACAGAGGATGATGTATGTGATATTTGTAAGGATAAAACAAGAGATTCAAATATCTTATGTGTAGTTGAAGATCCTAAAAGTGTTATGTTATTAGATAAATTAGGTATATTTAATGGATATTATCATGTAATCAATGGTTTGATTTCACCATTAGATGGAGTAAATCCTGAAGATATTGAACTAGATAAGCTAATAAAAAGAGTTAAAGATGAAAATATCAAAGAAATAATCTTAGCTGTTAAACCAAGTATTGAAGGAGAAACAACATCACTATATATATCTAAATTACTTAAAGATACAGATGTTGTTGTATCAAAAATAGCTCATGGAGTACCAATTGGTACAGAAATAGATTACGTTGATTCTCTAACGTTAGAATTAGCATTAGAAAATAGAAAAGAAATATAATGTAATAAAATATTAATAAATACATAGTATTTAATGGTGATAATATGCATCGAGTAATAAAAATTATTAGAAAATTAATTTTTTCAGTAATTTTTTTGTATACATTTAATTTAATGTCACAATCATTAAATATTATGATTCCAATAAATATTATGACAGTGTCATATATTACTTTATTTGGACCTATGGCACTTGTTAGTTTAATTTTAATATTTTTATTATCATTTTAGTGGGTGTATGTTATGCTTGACGATTTTAAAAATGAACAACCTATAGTTTATAAAATACTAACTAATTCAATAAAAAAAGATAGATATTCACATGCATATCTATTTGAATTGAATGGTTATTCAAAAGGATTAGATTTAGCACTTGCATTTGCTAAATTTTTGTTGTGTCCAAATAATTATTCTAATTGTGAAAATTGCAATGGATGTAATCAATGTATGAAAATTGATACAAATAATTTTTTAGAATTAAAAGTTATTGATACAGATGGACAATGGATAAAAAAAGAACAATTAGAAGAATTACAACATGAATTTATGAATAAATCTATTATTGGTAATAAAAAAGTATATATAATTAATCATGCTGAAAAATTAAATGCATCATCTTCTAACTCCATTTTAAAGTTTATTGAGGAACCTCCAGAGGGTATTATAGCAATTTTGATTACTGATAATATGTATCAATTACTTAATACTATCATATCAAGGTGTCAAATTATTTCATTTAAAAAAAATCAATATGAAAATATAAATAGTTCTGTAGAAAAGATAGGTAAATATTTGTTTAATGATGCTATATCTTACGATGAATTTATAAATAATGATGCTAATAGATATATTGATACAATTATTGAGTATGTTACATTTATTGAAAAACGTAAGGAAGAAGCAATAATTTATAAAAATAAAGAGTTTATTGAAGTTTTTAACGATAGAAAAAAATTAGCTATTGCTTTTGAATTACTTGTATTGTATTATAAAGATGTTTTAAATAAGAAGTTGGGATTAAATATTGAATATTTTAGTGATTATACTGATTCAATAGAAAACATTTCTGAAGAAATATCTTCAGAAAATATTTCCCAAAAGATAAAAATACTTGTTGATAATAGTATAAATATTAAATTTAATCTTAATGCAAATCTTCTTATTGATAAAGTAGCAATCCTATTAAGTGAGGTGAAATAATGAAAATATATGAAGTTCAATTTAAACAAAATGGTAAAGGATATGAATTTACTTCTAATTCTTTATCAATTAAATTAAATGACTATGTAATAGTTGAAACAGAAAGAGGAGAACAATTTGGGCAAGTAATAAAAATATATGATCAAGATGATAATATTGCTCAAAAAAGAGAAATTAAGGAAATTGTTTCACTAGCAACAGAAAAAGATAAAAAACAAAATGAAAAAAATATAAAAGATTCTAAAAATGCTTTAGAAAAATGTAGAGAGTTAGTTGAAAAATATAATCTTAATATGTATATAATTGATGCATCATATACTTTTGATAGAAGTCAATTATTCTTTAGATTTATGGCTGATAATAGAGTTGATTTTCGTGTTTTAGCAAAAGATTTAGCTAATATATTTAAAACAAGAATAGAGTTAAGACAAATAGGTGTTAGGGATAGAGCAAAGGAAATAGGTGGATATGGTCAATGTGGTAGACCACTTTGTTGTTCTAAATTTATGAGTGACTTTGATTCTATATCAATTAATATGGCTAAAACGCAAAATATAGCCCTTAATCCATCAAAAATAAATGGTATATGTGGTAGATTACTATGTTGTTTAAAGTATGAAAATGAGTGCTATAAAGAGTGTGGAAAAGGTATGCCTCAAATGAATAAAAAAATTGTAACACCACAAGGTGAAGGAAAAGTAATTTCTGTAGATGTATTAAAAGGTACATATAAAGTAAATATACCTGATGTAGGTATAGTAGAGTTTTCAAAAGAAAAAAAGGAAGAAAATGAAAGTAACTAATTATTTACTAGGATATAAGGATATGTATATTGTGCAAGATACAGAGATGTTTAATTTTTCATTAGATTCAGTATTGTTACCTAATTTTGTTACATTAAGTAAGAATACAAATAAAATATTAGATATTGGATGTGGAAATGCACCAGCACCATTAATATTATCTACAAAAATCGATGCTGATATTATAGGTGTTGAAATACAAAAAGAACCATATGATATGGCTGTTGAGAGTGTTAAAATAAACAAATTAGAGGATAGAATTAAAATTATTAACGCAGATATAAACGATATATATAAAGATTTTAATGTCGGTTCTTTTGATGTAATAACATGTAATCCACCTTTTTTTAAGTATGTTGAATCTTCAAATATAAATAAGAATGAATACAAAACAATAGCACGTCATGAAATAAAGCTTAATTTAGAACAATTATTTAATATTGCAAAGTATTTACTTAATAATCATGGTGTTATAGCTGTTGTTCATAGACCCGAAAGATTAGTTGATATAATTGATTCTATGAGAAAAAATGGTATAGAGCCAAAGAGAATTCAATTTGTACATCCACATATTGATAAAGAGGCAAATATAGTACTTGTTGAAGGAAAAAAGAGTGCTAATGCTGGAATAAAGGTTTTACCATCTATTATTTCCCACACAATTGATGGTGAATATACTGAAGAAATAAAGAAATTTTTTGAAAATAATTAAGGAGTGATAGCATGTCACAAAAAAGTTATGATGAAAGTCCAACATTATATTTAATACCTACACCTATAGGAAATATGGAAGATTTAACATATAGAACAGTAGAAGTATTAAAAAGTGTTGATGTTTTATTTTGTGAGGATACTCGTGAAACAGGAAAATTGTTAAAATATTTAGATATTTCAAAGAAAATGATTTCAAATCATGAACATAATGAGGTAAATAATCATAATAAATTACTTGAATACCTTGAAAAAGGAATGAATGTTGGTTTAGTTAGCGATAGAGGAACACCAGTAATTAGTGATCCAGGATATGAATTAGCACGATTTGCTATTGAATCTGGTTATAATGTAGTTGGTCTTCCAGGTGCTAATGCATTAATTCCAGCATTAATTATGTCAGGAATTAGTCCAAAACCATTCACATTTTATGGTTTTTTGAATAGTAAATCAAGTAAAAGAATTAATGAATTAAATGAGTTACGCACATGGAACTCTACATTAATTTTTTATGAAGCACCACATAGAGTTAATGAAATGCTTTCTGATATGTTAAATTGTTTGGGAAATAGGCGTATTTCTATTTCCCGGGAAATAACAAAAAAATATGAAGAAGTATATAGAGGAACAATAGAAGATATTATTTCACAAAATATAGAATTTAAAGGCGAATTAGTTATAGTTGTAGAAGGATATACATCAAAATATGAGTATAATATGTCATTAATTGACCATATTAAAATGTACATAGATGAAGGTAAATCTAGTAAAGAAGCAATTAAATTAGTAGCTGCTGATAGAGATATGAAAAAAAGTGAAGTATATGATGAATACTTAAAATATCAAGGAAAGTGATAGTATGAAGTTAATAGTAGGATTAGGAAATCCTGGTAAGGAATATGAAAATACAAGACATAATATAGGTTTTCTTGCATTAGATGAGGCTGCAAGAAAATTTAATGTATCATTTAATAAAAGTAAATATAGTGGAGAATATTGTGATTTTATTTTAAATGGTGAAAAAATAATTATGTTAAAACCTGGTAAATATATGAATTTATCAGGAGAAGTTGTACGAGACTATGTAAATTTCTTTAAAATAGATATAAATGATATATTAATAATATGTGATGATTTAGATACAAATGTGGGTACTTATAGATTAAGATATAAAGGTTCTAGTGGTGGACATAATGGTTTAAAAAATATTGAAAGCCACTTGGGAACAAATGAATATAAAAGAATGAAAGTTGGTATTTCTAATAATAAATTAATGGATACAAAGGATTATGTATTAGGAAAATTTACAAATGAAGAATTAGAAAAAATAAATCCAATACTAAAAAATGTACCAAATATTATAGAGGATTTTACTAAGCTATCATTTGATAAACTAATGAATAAGTATCATCAGAAATAGAGGTGATATATTGTCTTTTTTTGATAATATACTAGGACAACATGACGAGACTACAATACTAGGATTAAATAAAGAATTAAAAGCACTATATGTATATAATAAATTTCGTAGAATAGATAAATCTATTCTTTTTGTCGTTAATTCATTATATGAAGCAAATTGTTTTTATCAAACATTATCAAATTATACAAATGATGTAGTTTTATTTCCAATGGATGATTTTTTAACAAGTGAAGCTTTAGCACTTTCTCCAGAATTAAAAATTACAAGATTAGAAACATTAAAAGAATTAGCAAATTCAAAAAAAATAATAGTAACTAACTTAATGGGATATTTAAGATTTTTACCATCTTTAGATTTATACAAAAAAAGTAACTTATGTATAAAAGTAAATGAAGATATAAAAATTAATGAATTAATAGAAAAGTTATATAATATTGGATACACACGTGAAACATTAATATCTAAAACAGGAGAAATGGCATTACGTGGTTTTGTTATAGATGTATTTCCATTAGGTAATGATAATCCTATAAGAATAGAATTTTGGGGAGATACTATAGATAGTATTAGAGAATTCAATGTTGATAATCAATTAACTACTAATAATTTAAAAGAAATAACTATATACCCTAATACTGAATTTTTAATAGATAAAAATATAGAAAATAGGGATGAAAAATTATCTCAAGCTGAAATACAAAAATATATAACTCCAGTTAGTATTATTGATTATATAAGTGATGGAGAAATAGTAGTAGATGATTATAATGCTATAATTTCTTCATATGAATTATTACTTGATGAAATGAATGAATATAAAATATCTAATTCAATAGATAGCTCATATAAATATATGAATGATTTATCTATTGGAGATATGTATAATAAAACTTATTTAATGAGTTTTGATAATAATATAAATAAAGATTCATTTAAATATAATGTACATCAATTAGATAATTTTACTGGTAAAGCAAGTGATATTAATTTAATACTAAATAATTATATTAAATCAGGTTATACAATTGTAATATGTATATCATCTAAATATAAAATAGATAAGTTCTTAAAAGATATTGAAAATAATAATATATTTGTTACAAATGAAAATGAAATAATAGATAATAAAATAAATATAATTAATAAACATATTTCATCAGGATTTATATTAGATAAATATGTAGTTGTTAGTGAAAAGGAATTATATAATAAAAAAGATAGTTATGTTTCATATAAAACTAATTTTAAAATAGGAAATAAAATAAGAGATATTAATAAATTAAATATTGATGATTATGTAGTACATAATATACATGGTATTGGTATTTATAAAGGTATTAGAACATTAACTAAAAATGGAATGTTAAAAGACTATTTACAAATAGAATATAAAGGTGGAGATAAATTATATATACCTGTAGAAAATTTAGAGTTAATTAGTAAATATTCATCTAATGAAGGTATTGTTCCTAAATTAAATAAATTAGGAAGTACTGAATGGGAAAAGACTAAGTTAAGGGTAAGAAAGAAACTTGAAAATATAGCTGGAGATTTATTAAAGTTATATGCTGAAAGAGAAAGTATAAAAGGTTTTAAATTTAATAAAGATGATGAAACTCAAATAGAATTTGAAAAGGAATTTACTTATACTCCTACTTCTGATCAGTTAAGAGTTGTAGATGAAATAAAGAAAGATATGGAGTCTTCATCTCCTATGGATAGATTATTATGTGGTGATGTAGGATATGGTAAAACTGAAGTAGCTTTTAGAGCTATATTTAAGGCTATTTTATCGGGTAAACAGGTGGCTTTATTGTGTCCAACGACTATTTTATCGATTCAACACTATAATAACGCTATAGAGCGTTTTAAAGGGTTTGGAGTAGAAATTGAAGTAATGAATAGATTTGTTACTCAGAAGAAGCAAAAAAGTATAATAGAACGATTAAAAGAAGGTAAAGTAGATTTATTAATTGGAACACATAGAATATTAAGTGATGATATAGAATTTAAAAACTTGGGATTCTTGGTAATTGATGAGGAACAAAGATTTGGTGTTAAACATAAAGAAAAAATAAAAGAATATAAGACTAATATTGATGTATTAACATTAAGTGCTACACCAATACCTAGAACATTACAAATGTCTATGGCAGGTGTAAGAAGTTTATCTTTAATTGAGACACCACCAGTTGATAGATATCCTATTCAAACTTATGTATTAGAGGAAAATAATCAAGTTATTAAAGATGCAGTTTATAAAGAAATGGCGAGAAATGGTCAAGTATTCTTACTATATAATCATATAGATAATATGGAATTAAAAGTACAAGAAATAAGTAGATTAGTTCCAGAAGCAAGAATATGTTATGCTCATGGTAAAATGGATAAAAAAGACCTTGAAGATGTAATGATTAAATTTCAAAATCAAGAATATGATATATTGATTTGTACTACTATTATTGAAACAGGAATAGATATTCCTAGTGTTAATACTTTAATAATTATAGATGCAGATTGCTTTGGATTATCACAGTTATACCAAATTAGAGGTCGTGTTGGAAGAAGTAATAAGATTGCTTATTGTTATTTAATGTATAAAAAAGGTAGAATATTATCTGATGTAGCACAAAAGAGATTAAATGTTATAAAAGAATTTACTGAATTAGGTAGTGGATTTGCTATAGCAATGAGGGATTTATCTATAAGAGGTGCTGGAGATATATTAGGTAGTGAACAAGCAGGATTTATTGATTCTATAGGTATTGAATTATTCTTAAAGATGTTAAATGAAGAAATTAATAGGTTAAAAGGTATAGAACCAAAAGAAGAGGAAACAAAGGAATCTTTACCTTTAGTTGAGGTATCTACATCAATAGATGATAATTATGTAGAAGATGAGGATATTAAAATTGAAATTCATAAAAAGATTAATAGTATTGATTCTATAGATAAATTAAATGATATTAAGAGTGAAATAGAAGATAGATTTGGTCATGTAAGTGATGAGTTAGTAATATATATGTATGAAGAATTATTTGAACACTGTGCTAAAAAGATAGGAATTAAGAAGGTTATACAAACTAAGAATTCAATATCTATCTATTTACCAGTAGATATTTCAAATAATATAGATGGCGATAGACTATTTATGGATGTATGTAAACTAACTAGAAAATTTAGATTTGGTATGAAGAATAAAGAATTAATAATTACCCTTGATACTATAAATTTAGATAAACATTATATATATTATTTAGTAGATTTAATAAATATTATTATTGCAACAAAAAAATAGTTCATTAAGAACTATTTTTTTTAATCTGGAAAATGTTCACTTACTATATTATTTAAAGTATATTTTCCTTTATAAGTATATTCTACAGATTTGTATTCTTTAGTATTATTTTCTGTTGTTAAATGATATAGGATATCTGCAATATTTGTTGATTTAGATTTAACAGTTATTTTTCCTTGTCCTACTGTTATTTCTATTTGTCCATCTGGTGTTGCACCAACTAATTTATTACCACTCTTAGTAAGGTATATTTCTTTATAAAATTTACTAGGTATTGAATTATCTCTAACTCCATCTTTTTTCTTTGTAACATTAATTATTGCTTTTATTTTATCCTTATTTAATTGATATAGTTTAATACTATCTTTATTATTAATATATATACCATTATTTGTATTTAAATATGAAGTATTCCCATCCATAAAGTCAACATAATAATTTTCCATAGTATAATTTTTAACTTTATTTAAAGTACCACCAGTAAAATAACTATTAATTTTATCATATGTAATAGATGTACTATTTAAAGTAAATGTATTATTATTACCTTTGCATGTAGCTTTATTACCTGATATAGTACATGTGCTTCTTTGATATAGTGTATTATTTCCATAAGAAGGGTCTGTTTTAAAAATTACATAGTGTAATTTATTATCTAATTGAAATATTTTTAACATATTATTTTTATCTTGATATATTCCAGTAAATACTCCCTTTGTATTAAGTCCTGTATTATTACTATTTTTATTACTAGTAGTGTTGCTATTAGATTTTTTATTACTTACTTTATTAGAATTACTTAAGCTATTACTATTTGAAGTCTTGTTACTTATTGTATTTGAATTAGAGTTTATAATATTACTATTAGATATATTTGAATTACTATTTGATGTAATAATATTACTTGTTGTATTACTATTGAAATTTATTTCATTACTTATATCATTAGAATTATTATTTGATCTATTTCATTTGATGTAGTATTACTCACTATGTTACTTGTTACTTGACTATTTGAATTACTATTTTTATCTTTAGAATCTTTTTCTTTATTATCTAAAAATATATATGTGCATAACCCTAATATAGTAATAATTAAAATTGTATATATAGTTTTATTTTTCACTTTATATCACCTATTTTGAATTTATCAAAAAAGTTTTTAAATATCAATAAAAGAATAAATAAAAAACTAGGTTTATACACCTAGTTTACTTATTTTCTAACACTTTTAATATATTTGGAATAATTTGTTTCTTTCTTGAAATAATTCCTGGTAAGTAGTAACCTTGAGTTAAGTTTTCTACATCATAAGCATTTTCAAGTATTTCTTTACTCTTTTCATTGAAGTAAAGATATGAACCTTCATTAATTATATCTGTAACAAATAAACATAAAATATGATATCCATTATTTGCAGCATTTCTTTCAATTGTTTCATTTAATTCGTCTTCTTTAGCTTTAATATCATCAATATTTAATGTATTTATTTGACCTACACCAATCTTATAATCTTCTTCATTAAAGTTTTTGAAATCAGCAAATAATAAATCTTCCATTGATTTACCTTTAATAGAAGAACCTGCTTTAAACATTTCAATAGCATATGTATCCATATCTGTATTAGATATTTTAGCTAATTTTTTAGCTGTTTCAATATCAGTTTGTGTAGTAGTTGGTGATCTAAATAATAATGTATCAGAAATAATAGCTGATAACATAATACCTGCTATATTTCTTGGTATTAATATTCCATTTTCTTTATATAATTGGAATACTATAGTAGAAGTACATCCAACAGGCATATTTCTAATATTTATTGGTTGTGAAGTACCTATAGTACCAAATTTATGGTGGTCTACTATACCAACTATTTCAGCATCATCAATACCATCAACTGTTTGGTCTTTCTCATTATGGTCAACTAATACTACTTTTTTCTTAATCTTATTATTAACATCACTAGGTTGAATAACACCTAAACATTCACCATCTCTAGTAATAACTGGATATACTTTGTGTTTTAATTTACTATGTTCTTCATTAAAATCTCTTACATAGTCAAATTCTTCAAAATGAGTTACATCTGTTTCAAGTAATGTTTTAGCATAGTTACACATTCCAATTATTTTAACTACATTGAATGTTCTTAATGGTGTTCGAACTATATTAACGTGGTTCTTTCTTGCTATTTCAATATGTTTTTCTTTAATAACATTATTTCCTGTAATAATTATAAGTTTAACACCATTTTCAACAGCATGCTCTATAATAGCATGTCTATCTCCAACAATTAATACAGTATTACTATCAATTTCTACATTTTTAATAAATGTATTACTTTGATAAGATGCTACTAAAAGTGTACCATTAATTTCTTCATCAAACTTTAAAATACTTTCTGCATTTAATGTTTCTTCAATATTTTTATATGAAGTATCAATTGTATCATATTCCCAACTAATAAATGAGTTAGCAATATTTTTCATTGATACTAATCCTAAGTATTTGTTATTATCATCTACAATAGGAATAGAACTTAAATGTTCTTCTTTTAATTGTTTGATAAGATTAAATAATGATTCATTTTCATTACAGAAAAATCCTTTTCCATATTCAAGGTCTCTAATTTGTAATCTAACGTCATTTAAATATTTAGGTTTTTTAATTTTAAAATGATTAAGTACAAATTCAGTTTCTGGATTTAAGTCTCCTAAAATTCTTGGAATAGCATTTTCACCTAATTGTGTTCTTAAATTTGCTAATGCAATTGAACTACATACAGCATCAGTGTCAGGGTTTTTATGTCCAAATACAAATGTTGCTTTCATATACACACTCCTTTTTAATAATTAGCAAATTATATATATAAAATATATATAAATTTCCAATTAAATAATTATAGCATACAATTTCTTATTTTTAAAGTATAAATTAGTATATCTTGTTAAAAATAAACATGAGGGATTATATGAAAGATAAATATTTAATTAGAAAAGTTGATGGACTTGGAAGAATAGTTATTCCTAAAGAAATTAGAAATAGAATAAATATTGATGAAAATGATTATTTAGAATTCTTTTATAATAGTGAATATATGCTTATTAAAAAGTATTCTAGATTAAATAAGCTTGGTAATCTTTTACAAGAAATAACAGATATATTAAATGAATATTCTAATAGTGAGGTATTAATAATAGAAAAAGATAATATTGTTGCTTATTCTGGTATAAATAAAGATATGTATATTAATAAAAAGCCTAGTAAAAATATGATTAAAGCTATTAATAGAAGAGAATCCTTATTTGAAGAATATGAAAAAAATTTAGAAATTATAGATGGCGATATAATAAAATGTAGTTATATAAATGAAGCAATAATATTTAATGATGAAGTATTAGGTTTAATATGTTTATATAATATTGAAAAAAAAGTAACAAAAGAAGAGTATAAATTAGTTAAGTTAGTTATTAAATATATAAGTAAATATTTGGAAGAAATATAGTTATCAACTTTATAAAAAAATAGTATTGATGTATTATTGAAAATGTGCTAAAATATGAGTGATTTAAGGCATTGAAGGAAAGAAAAATATGGATTATTTTAAGAGAGTTTGGTTAGGTGAAAGCAAACAATATGAAGTATTTCGAATGGCTCTGGAGCTTCTTAATGGATAAGATTAAGACGTTAACTGCGTTAAAGTTTTAAGGTAGTATTTAATACTATGAATAAAGGTGGTACCACGGTTTTTCGTCCTTTGGATGATAAATCGTGTTTTTTTTGTTAAGGAGGATTTTATATGAGAAAATTTGAAAAGATTAGTTTTGAACAATTTAAAAAAGATATATGTGATGATAAAGAATTATATGAATCATATAAATTACCTTGTAGAAAAACTAAGTGTTCAGCTGGATATGATTTTTTAGCGATTAAACCTTTTGAACTAGCTCCAGGTGAGATAAAGAAAATACCTACAGGTATTAAAGCAATATATCCAAGCGATGAAGCTTTAATGTTATTTGTTAGAAGTAGTATGGGATTTAAGTATAATGTTCGAATGTGCAATCAAGTTGGAATAATTGATTCTGATTATTATAATAATTCAGATAATGAAGGACATATGTGGATAGCACTGCAAAACCATGGTGATAAAACATATAGTGTTAAACAAGGAGAATCATTTGGCCAAGGATTATTTATGAAATATTTTGTAACAGATGATGAGGAAGAAATAGAGAATACAAGAAAAGGTGGATTTGGTTCTACCAATAAGGAGGAATAAAATATGAAACAAAAATATTATATAACTACTGCTATAGCATACACTTCAGGTAAACCACATATTGGTAATACCTATGATATAGTTGTAGCAGACGCTATTGCGCGTTTTAAAAGATTACAAGGATACGATGTATATTTTCAAACAGGTTCAGATGAACATGGAGAAAAAATAGAAATAAAGGCTAAAGATGCAGGAATAACTCCAAAAGAGTATGTTGATAAGTATGCTGGAGAGATTAAAAGAATATGGGATAAGATGAATACAAGTTATGATAAATTTGTAAGAACTACTGATCCTATTCATGAATTAGCTGTACAAAAAATATTTAAATATATGTATGATAAGGGAGATATTTATAAAGGAGAATATAAAGGATTATACTGTACTCCTTGTGAAGCTTTTTGGACAGAGTCACAACTTGTAGATGGTAAATGTCCAGATTGTGGAAGAGAAGTTCATGAAGCTAGCGAAGAGGCATATTTCTTTAAATTAAGTAATTATCAAGATAAATTAGTTGAATATATTAATTCACATCCTAACTTTATACAACCAGAGTCTAGAAAAAATGAAATGTTAAAGAATTTTATTGAGCCTGGATTACAAGATTTATGTGTATCTAGAACTAGTTTTACTTGGGGTATACCAGTAACTTTTGATGATAAGCATGTTGTATATGTATGGTTAGATGCATTAACTAACTATATTACTAATATTGGATATTCACCTGATGGAAGTACTGAAGAATTTAATAAATGGTGGCCTGCTAACTTACATGTTATAGGTAAAGATATTATTAGATTCCATACTATTTATTGGCCATGTTTCTTATGGTCATTAGGATTAGAAATTCCTGAACAAGTATTTGGTCATCCATGGGTACTTACTGGTAATGAAAAAATGAGTAAGTCACGTGGTAATGTTATATATGCTGATGATTTAGTAGACAGATTTGGTGTAGATGCTGTAAGATATTACTTATTACATGAAACATCATTTAATAATGATGGAAATTTAACATATGAGTTATTAATTGAAAGATTTAATTCAGATTTAGCTAATACATTAGGAAATTTAGTTAATAGAACAATATCTATGGCTAAGAAGTATTTTAATGGAATAGTTCCTGAACAAGGTGAATTAAATGATATAGATAATGATTTAATAAATTGTATTGATGAAAGTTTTAATAATTGTAAAAATAATATTGTTAAATTACATGTAGCAGATGCATTAGATAATGTTATGGATATATTTAGAAGAAGTAATAAATATATAGATGAAACTACACCTTGGACATTAGCTAAGGAAGGAAATACAGAAAGATTACAAACTGTTATATATAATTTATTAGAAGCTATAAGAATAGGTGCTGTATTATTAAATCCATTCTTAACTGAAACAAGTGATAAGATATTTAGTCAATTAAATACTGATATAAGAGAATATACTTCAGTACTTAAATTTGGTAATTTAGAAAGTGGTAAAGAATTAAATGACCCAGAACCATTATTTATTCGATTAGATAAAGATAAAGTATTAGAAGAGATTGCTAATGCATAAGACAGTTTATACTGTCTTTTTTTGTTGTAAAAAGATGTAAAATGATACTATTTGTCGATAAGTTAAATATTGAAACCAAATAATAGTATGTTATACTTAATTTCGTGGGAGGTCTATTTGATGACAAAAATGACATATGGAATGAAAGTAGTAATGGCAGCTTTTATGATGTTAGTATTTTTATTAGTATGTAGTTTTTTAACAAGTTTTCATAAAATAGATTTAGTATATGCTATAATAGTTATCATATTTTTAATAAAATATTTTATAGGGAAGTGATTTTATGATAGATACACATTGTCATCTATTTAAAGAATACTATGATAATATTGAAGAAATAGTAAGTAATATGAATGGTTATATGATTACTGCTGGTATAGATGATGACACTAATTTAGAAGTAATTGATGTAGCTAATAAGTATGATAATGTATATGGTGTAATAGGTATTCAACCAGAAGAGGTACTTAATTTTTCTGATAAGAGTATTAAAATTATTGAAGATAATATTAATAATCCTAAAATAATAGGTATAGGTGAAGTAGGATTAGATTATTATTGGGATGATACTCATAAAGAAGAACAAATAAAAGTATTTAGATGTATGATGGATTTAGCACGAAAATATAATAAAACTGTAGTTATACACAGTAGAGAAGCTATACAAGATACATATGATATTGTAAAAGAATATAGTGATGTAAAATGCATATTACATTGTTACTCATCTAGTGTAGAAATGGCTAAAGAATTTATTAAGTTAGGTGTAATGTTAGGTATAGGTGGAGTATTAACATTTAAGAATTCTAAGAAATTAGTAGAAGTAGTAAAAGAAATTCCGATGGAACATTTATTACTTGAAACAGATAGTCCATATTTATCACCAGAACCATTAAGAGGTAAAACTAATATACCTAATAATATAGAAATAGTTGCTAAAAAAATAGCAGAAATAAAGAATATATCTGTTGAAGAAGTTTTAAGAATAACAACAGAGAATGCAGAAAGACAGTTTAATATAAAATTATAGGTAGTATATATTTATAGAGTCCTTTTATAAGGACTTTTTTATATATTTATGTTATAATTATTATGGTGATATTATGGATTATTCTCCAAAGAAAATGCAAGAATTTTTAGAAAAAAATAATTTTAATTTAAAGAAAAAATTTGGACAAAATTTTATAGTAGATGAAAACATAATAACTAGTATAATTAATAAAGCAGAAATAGATAGTGATACATTAGTAATTGAGATTGGTCCTGGTGCAGGGTCTTTAACATATAAAATGGCTCAATATGCTAAAAACGTATTATGTTATGAAATAGATACTACATTAAAAGATGTTTTAGGTGAAACATTAAAAGAATTTTGTAATGTTGAAGTTAAATATATAGATTTTTTAACTGCTAATGTTAATGAAGATATAAAAAAATATGATTATAAGAAGTTATATGTAGTAGCAAATTTACCATATTACATTACAACACCTATAATAATTAAAATAGTCGAAGATTCTATTCCTGTTGATAAAATGTGCGTTATGGTTCAAAAAGAAGTAGGAGATAGATTTAAAGCAGTTCCAGGTACTAAAGATTATGGGTCTTTATCTGTTTATATTAATTATTATTTTAGTGTTAGAAAATTATTGGATATAAGTAGAAACGTTTTTTTACCTAAACCAAATGTAGATAGTATAGTTGTTGAATTTAGTAAAAAGAAAGATTTAGTTAAAGTAAATAATGAAGAATTATTCTTTAAATTGATTAGAGATAGTTTTAATCAAAAAAGAAAAACATTAAGAAATAATCTCAAGGAATATGAGTTATCAACAATTGAAAAGGTATTAAATAAATATAATTTAGATTTATCAGTAAGAGCAGAAGCAATGCCAATAGAAATATTTATAGATATTGCTAATGAATTAAGTAAGTAGGTGCAACATGATTAACAAGAAGTGGGATATTATATTAGAAGAAGAAATGAAGCAAGAATACTTTAAAAAGTTAGGTATTTTTGTAAAAAAGGAATATAAGGAAAGAACTGTTTTTCCTCCATATGAACATGTTTTTGATGCATTAAGATTTACTGATTATGATGATGTAAAAGTTGTTATATTAGGACAAGATCCCTATCATGGATTGGGTGAAGCTCACGGTTTATCTTTTTCAGTTCATGAAGGTATACCTATGCCACCATCATTACAGAATATATTTAAAGAATTAGAAAGTGATTTAGGTATTAAAAGAACATGTAGTGATTTAACTGATTGGGCTAAACAAGGGGTATTATTATTAAATTCAATTATGACAGTTGAAAAAGATAAACCATTATCACATAAAGATAAAGGTTGGGAGATATTTACAGATAATATAATTAAGTATTTAAATGAAAGAGAAAAGCCTGTAATTTTCTTATTATGGGGTAGTTTTGCACGAAGTAAAAAATCATTAATTACAAATAAACAACATTATGTAATTGAATCAGTACATCCATCTCCTCTTTCAGCATATAGAGGTTTTTTTGGAAGTAAACCTTTTAGTAAAATAAATAATATATTAAAGAAAAATAATATAGATGAAATAAAATGGTAAATTGTGTTCAATTGACAATATATAATTGGTGTGATAATATTATATATAGTAAAAAAATAAGGTGAGGATATGAAGAAGAAAAAAATTGTAACATTCATCTGGGGTTTCTTTGTTACAATTTTACTAGTTGCCGTGGGTGGTTATTTTTATTTAATGGATATGCAACGTAAAAATATTAAGCTTTCAGAATCAAATGTCCATATTATTTTAAGTAATCCAGGATGGACAACAAGTAATATTGAATTAAAGATTAAATATGATGGAGATGCAGCTTCAGATATTAAAGGTTATTCATTTGATAATGGTAAAACATGGTCAAAGGGAAACATAATAACTGTTGGAAAAAATGAAACATTGAACATTGCTGTAAAAGATATAAATGATAAAGTTTATAAAGTTGAATATAAAGTTGAAAATTTTGATACCGAAGGGCCAAAATTTAATGTTCCTAACAATATTCAAATTTCAAAAAATTCTAAAGTGAATTTGAGTGATTATGTAACAGCAAATGATGAAAAATCAGGCGTTGAGGGAGATTTAACATTTACACCATCAACAATTGATACTTCAAAACTAGGAGAACAAGTAATAAATGCAACAGCAGTTGATAAAGTTGGAAATCATTCAAGTATATATTTTGCTGTTAAGGTTGTTGAAAATGCTCCTGCTGTATTAGTTGACAATATTACTATTAGTCAAGAAAAATTGGAAATGAATGTAGAAGAAGAAAATTCATTAACAGTTAGTATTGAACCAAAATATGCAACAAACAAAACAATTGCATGGACAAGTAGTAATCCAGCAGTAGTAACTGTTGAATTAGGTAAAGTTAAGGCTATTGCTCCTGGTGAAGCAAAAATTATTGCTAAATCAGCAAATGGTAAAGTAGCTGAATGTGAGGTAATTGTTAAATAAAAAAAGTAGATTTATATCTACTTTTTATTTTGTTTCAAGTAATATAGGACAGTGGTCACTTCCTGTTACTTTATATAGAATATCTGCTTTATCAACATTATTAATAAAATTACTTGATACAATAAAATAATCTAATCTCCATCCAATATTTTTTTCTCTTGCATTGTGCATATAACTCCACCATGTATATGCATCTTTTTTATCTGGATTAAAATATCTATATGTATCAATAAATCCACTATTTAAAAGTTCAGTAAATTTTTCTCTTTCTTCGTCAGTAAATCCAGCATTTCCTCTATTTGCTTTAGCATTCTTAATATCTATTTCTGTATGTGCAACATTAAAATCTCCACATACAATTACAGGTTTATCTTTTTCTAGATTTTTAACATATTTTCTAAAATCATCTTCCCATTCCATTCTGTAATCTAATCTTGATAAATCTCTTTTAACATTAGGAACATAGGAATTTATTAAATAAAATTTATCAAATTCTAAAGTAATAAGTCTTCCTTCATGATCATGTTTATCTATATTCATTCCGTAAGTAACATTTATGGGTTTAACTTTTGAAAAGACTAATGTTCCACTATATCCTTTTTTCTCTGCTGGATATAAGTATTCTTCATATTCACTTGGATGAAAACTATATTCATTTGATAATGCTTTAACTTCTTGTAAACATATTACATCTGTGTTTATTTCTTTAAAAAAATCTTCAAATCCTTTATTTAAGCAAGCTCTAAATCCTGCTACATTCCATGAAACTATTTTCATAACATCACCAACTTAATTATATCATATTCATTTATTGTAATAATAGCTTTTTTATATTACAATATAGGTGGTGATTTATATGAACCAAGTATTAGATTTTCTTAATAAAAATGCAAAGTTAGATTCAAATGATTATATTGTAATTGGATTATCTGGTGGACCTGATTCTATGGTTTTACTTTATAACTTAATTGAATATAGAAAACAATTTAAATTTAAGATAGTATGTGCACATGTTAATCATGGACTTAGAAAAGAAAGTGATGATGAACAAGTTTTTGTAAAAAAATATTGTGAGGAAAATGATGTAATTTTTGAAATAAAAAAATTAGATATTAAAGATAATTTTACAGAAGCATTAGGACATAAGCTTAGATATGACTTTTTTGATGAAATTGTAAAAAAATATAGTGCTAAATATTTATTTACTGCTCATCATGGTGATGATTTGATTGAAACAATACTTATGAAAATTGTTAGAGGTGCAAATATAAATGGATATTTAGGTTTTTCATCAATTGTTAAAAATGAAGATTATACTATTTTAAGGCCATTAATTCAATGTACAAAAGATGAAATTTTAGAATATGCAGAAAAAAATAATATTCCATTTGTAATTGATTTAAGTAATTATGATACGACATATACTAGAAATAGATATAGAAAGTATATATTACCAAGGTTGAAAGATGAAGATAAAAATGTTCATTTAAAGTTTTTACAATTTAGTAATAAGTTACAAGAATATGATAATTTTGTTAATAGTATAGTTGATAAAGAATATACTAAAGTAGTTGTTGATAACAAAATAAATGTAGAACAAATTAAGGAATATAATTCATTAATTATAGAAAGAATAATTTATAGATGGTTAAATAATATTTATAAAGATGATATAAATGTTATTACAAAAAAACATATTGATAGTATTATTGACTTAATAAATAGTAATAAACCTAATACAATTATTTCATTACCGCAATATGATTTTATTAAAGAATATAATGTTTTATCTATTTATGAACATAATAAAATAGGTGATTATGAATATATATTAAATGAACAAGTTGAATTACCTAATAAGAAAGTTATAAGAGTAGTAAAAGAAACTAGTGATACGAGTAATTATGTTATACATCTTGATTCTAAAAATATTAAATTACCTTTATATGTTCGTAACTATAAACAAGGTGATAAAATGACTATAAAAAATATGGATGGTCATAAGAAAATAAGCGATATTTTTATTAATGAAAAGATTAATATTAATGACAGAGAAGGTTATCCTGTTGTAGTAGATAGTAATGGAGAAATTATTTGGCTACCAGGTATTAAAAAATCTGCATTTGATACCAAAAAAGATGGAAAATATGATATAATACTAGAGTATCATTAATGAAAGGAGTTAATATGAAAAAGAAAAGTACAAAAAAGAATATATTATCTTATGGTATATTATTAATTGTTATCATAGGTATAATGTATTTTTCAAGCACATTAAATACAAAAGTACATGATTTATCTTATTCTGAATTCATTGAAAAAATGGAAGCAGGAGAAGTAAAAGAAGTAAAAATTACTCCAAGTCAAAGTGCTGGAGTATATCAATTAACAGGTAAGTTAGATGGATATGCTAAAAAAGAATCATTTTATGTTCAATCTCCATTAACAGATAGTACTGTTCAAGTTGTATATGCAGGAAGTAAAGAATATGATTTTAAAATAAGTACTGCAAAAGATCCTGATTCAAGTATGTTATTAGTATTACTTGTTAATGTTGTACCAATTTTATTATTAGTTGGAGGAGCTATATTCCTTATAACTAGACAAATGGGTGCTAATAGTAAATCATTAGATTTTGGAAAGAGCAAAGCTAGATTAAGTGATGATAGTAAGAAAGTAACATTTGAAGATGTAGCAGGATTAACAGAAGAAAAAGAAGAAGTACAAGAATTAATAGAATTCTTAAAATATCCTAAGAAATTCCAAAAAATGGGTGCAAGAATTCCTAAAGGTGTATTATTAGTTGGTCCTCCAGGAACAGGTAAAACATTATTAGCAAGAGCTGTTGCTGGTGAAGCTAATGTACCATTCTATTATATAAGCGGTTCAGATTTCGTAGAATTATTTGTTGGTGTAGGTGCTAGCCGTGTTCGTGATATGTTTAAACAAGCTAAGCATAATGCTCCATGTTTAATATTTATAGATGAAATCGATGCTGTTGGACGTCAAAGAGGTACTGGTTTAGGTGGAGGTCATGATGAAAGAGAACAAACACTTAACCAATTACTTACTGAGATGGATGG
>CADBNE010000052.1 GCA_902795975.1 uncultured Erysipelotrichaceae bacterium | reverse complement strand
ATGAAAAAAAGACAAGAAGTATATGATTTATATTGGTATTTTGCATGTGAAAGACAAAATATATTTTGGAAAAAAATAAATGGAGAATCTGCTCCATGGACAGAAGATAAAATTTTACAAGATTATAAATTTTGTAATAGTTACAGAGTTAATGATAGAGTTAGTCAATATTTATTAAAAAATGTAATATATAATGGTAAAAAATATTCAGATGAAGATATGCTATTTAGAATATTAATATTTAAATTGTTTAATAAAGAATCTACATGGGAATTATTATTAGATAATTTTAAAGATATAACTTTAAAAACATTTAATATTAAAGAGTATTCTAAAGTACTAGAGTGCGCTATAGAAAATGGTATAAAAATATATAATGATGCTTATATAAGTTGCGCTAATAAAGCATTTGGATATGATAGAAAACATGATAATCATTTAGCGCTCTTAAATAAAATGTTTAATGAAGATAGAATTCAAGATAAAATTATTAAATGTAAAAACATGGAAGAAGCATTTAATATAATTAAAAGTTATCCTTTAATAGGTAATTTTATGGCATATCAATTAGTTACTGATATTAATTATAGTGAAGTAGTAAATTTTGGAGAAGATGAATTTACTGTTGCAGGTCCTGGATCACTTCGTGGAATAAAAAAATGCTTCATTGATAAAGGTAAAATGAGTAATGAAGATATTATTAAATATATGTATGAACATCAAGAAGAAGAATTTAAAAGACTAAATTTAGAATTCAAAAAAATTGGTAATAGAAAATTACAATTAATTGATTGTCAAAATTTATTTTGTGAATTAGATAAATATTGTAGAGAAGCATTACCCGATTTAAAATCTAATAGAACTAAAATAAAAAAACATTATGTACCAAAATCAGATAAAATAGAATATATTTATCCTCCAAAATGGAATGTTAAAATTTAAAAATGATTGAGACTAGATAATTCTAGTCTTTTTTATGCTATAATTAACCTAGAGGTGATAGTATGGATAATAAAATTATATATTACGTACATGGTACTACTTATGATAATGCATCAAAAAAATGTAGTGGATGGAAACAAGTAGAATTAAATGAATTAGGTAAAGAACAAGCTATTAATTTAGGTAAAAATACACCATATGAATTTGATATATTGTTTACTTCAGATTTAATAAGAGCAATTACTACAGCTTCTTTAGCATTTCCAAAATATGATTCTATACAAGATAATAGATTAAGAGAATGTAATTATGGAGATTATGATGGAGGAGATAAAAAACTAGTGGTTTATGAAGAACATATAGATATTCCTTTTCCTAATGGAGAATCATTAAAAGATGTAGAAAATAGAGTAAGAGATTTTCTTAAATATATAGATTCTAATTATCCAGATAAAACCATAGGCATAATTGCACATAGAGCTCCTCAGTTAGCACTTGAAGTAATTACAAAAGGTATAACATGGGAAGAAGCAATTGAAAATGACTGGAGAAAAAAAGGAGATTGGCAACCAGGATGGCAATATACTTTAAAGAAATAAAGAAAGAATATAAAACTTTTGGTGAGAAAGTATTACAATTTGATAATGTATTATCTAAAATAAATATAGAACTTCCAGAATGTTTTAAAATAATTAATCCTTATAATGGTATTAATAAAGATAATATAGAAAAAATAACTAAGAAATTTTATAGTAAATTTTATAATGATAATAATACTAGAAGATTAATTATAGGTAGTTCACCTGCTAGGAGAGGTACAGCACTTACAGGTATCCCATATGAAGACAATGAACATTTACAAAATACTACAGGTATATATATTGATAAATTTTATGTAAATAAATCTTCATCAAACTTCTTATATGATGTTATTGAAAACTATGGAGGAAGTGAAAAATTTTATTCAAAATTTTATATGAATTTTGTATGTCCTTTAGGTATAGTAAGAATTACTAATAAAGGTAATGAAGTAAATTGTAATTATTATGAAAGTAAAAAAGTACAACAACTATTATATTCATTTATAGTAGAATCCATTGAAAAACAATTAGAATTTGGAATAGATACTGAAGTAGTATACTGTATAGGTAGTGGTGAAAATTATACATTTTTAAATAAATTAAATGATAAATATCATTGGTTTAAACGTATTATTCCACTTGAACATCCTAGATATATTATGCAATATAATAAAGATAAAAAAGATGAATATATGAAAAAATATTTAGATGCACTAAATATTAAATAATAGTATTATGGGGGATTTATGATAAAACTTGCACGAAAAAATATTAATGATTTAACAAATGATTTTTTAAAAAATCCAAAAATATTTGAAAGTTATGTAAAAGGAAAAATTAATTCGCTAGAAATAATTAATTATTTAAAAAGTATTCATTTTAATACTAATATAGATGATTATACATTCTTTAAACATTTGTTTGATGTTAATGGAATAGATTTTAATCTTATATTATTTTATGAAGAATATAGAAATAATGTAATTAATAATTTACCTAAGGAAAATATTATAAAAGTTAAAACAAATATATTCTATATAGATGCTGTTAAAGAATATTTTAGAAATTACCAAGAAAAAGGAAATATTAATAATATTCCAAAATACTTTAGTAGAATGTATTGTAATTTATTATTATTAACTGATGATTTAAATAAATCTTTACCTAGAATTAGCAAAATATATACTATTGATGAACTAATTGAATTATGTCAAAATAAAGAAGCATTTTTAGTTGATAATTATGTAGAATCAGAAAATATAACTTTTGATGAAATAAAAGAAGGAATTATTACAAATGAAATTATGTTAAGTGAAGCAAATTTAAATTCATTGAATTTTGATAATAAAATTCTTGCTGATTTTACAACATGTAAAAATGAATTTGATAGAAGAATATGGTATATATTATATGGAAATTTATTTCATTATATTAGAACAAATAAAATTACTTTTGATTCCTCTTTAGGTAGTGATAATTTTATTAATTTAGATATAGATTTCTATAATACTATTAGTCATATAATAAATATTTTTAATAATATTAAATTAAGATATAAGAAAAAGAAAAAAGATATTCCTTTTAATATACAAAAAATAATAGATGAATCTAATGATAAAATTGAGATAATAAAAGGTAAATATACTAATTATAAAGATGAATTAAAAATTGAATGTAAGGTATATACAAGAAAATGATATAGGGTGTGATAATAATATGAATATAGTATATGAAAAAGCTACTTTAGAAGATGCATATCATATTAGATATATAGGAGCATATAGTTGGAGGGAAACATATACTGGATTAGTTCCAGATGACTATTTAGAATATAAAATAGATCATTTTGAAGATAAAGTAGAACGTGAAAAAGAACTTATAAAAAATAGTAATTATTTTGTAGCACGAGTAGATAATAAAACAGTAGGTTTTGTAGTCTTTGGCAAGTCAGAAGATACTAAATATAGTGATTACGGCTATTTAGGAGCACTATATCTTTTAAAAGAATATCAAGGTTATGGTATAGGTAAAAAGTTATTTGAAATAGCTCTTAGAGGATTAAAAGAACTAGGTTATTCTAAAATGATATTAGAATGTATGGAAGGAAATAATACTATTAATTTCTATAAAAAGTATTCTGCTGAAGTAATTGATACTATTGATTTTTCACTTAATAGTGGTGATTTAACTGTAAAAGCAGATGTTATGCTCTTAGATATAGATAATGCTTTAAAAATTATAAGTAATAGGACAATGACTAGATAATTCTAGTCTTTTTTTGTGCTATAATAAAAATATAATTCGACAAATTTTAGCACAAATTATCGGGAATAAAAAAATCTTTCAGTGTAAAATGTATTTATGAACGGAAGGGGAAATATTTATGAATTGGATTGAATCAATTAGTAGAGCTATAGAATATATTGAAAAGAATTTAAAAGAAGATTTAAGTATAGAGGATATTGCTAGCTATTCTCATATATCATCATTTTATTTTCAAAAAGGATTTTCAATAATATGTGGATATGGAATTGGTGAATATATAAAAAATAGAAGATTATCTTCTGCTGGTAAAGAAGTACTTAATACAAATAAAAAGATAATTGATATTGCTATGGAATATGGATATGATTCACAAGATAGTTTTACTAAAGCATTTAAAAGATTTCATGGTTTTACTCCTACAGAAGTTCGAAATAGTGGTGCTACTATAAAAGATTTTGCACCATTAAAAGTAAATCTTATTTTGAAAGGTGGTTATACTATGGAGTATAAAATTGTAGAAAAAGATTCTTTTAATATTATTGGTTTAAAAGATACATTTAAATATGGAACTGCAGAACAAGATGTTCCAAAATTATGGAAGAAATTTTTTATGAAGACAGTATTTAATAAGATAAATGCTAAATATGCCGTTAATATTGATACTACTTTAGGTAGTGATAAATTTGAATATGTAATAGGTGATGATTATAATGATAATAAAATACCTAAAGACTTTGAAATAATAGAAATTCCAAGATTAACTTGGGCTATTTTCCCTTGTGTAGGAAAAGCAAGTGAAACTATACAAGATATTAATCAAAAAATATTTAAAGAGTGGTTACCAAATTCAAATGAATATGAAATAGCAGAAGGATATAATATTGAATATTATTCTAATCCTAAAGACTTTAAAAAAGGTGTAGATGATGAAAAATATTATTGTGAAGTATGGATTCCTGTTAAGAAAAAATAATTATTAAAACAGTCGTAAGACTGTTTTTGTATGTTATAATTATATTGGTGATACTATGAATAGAAATGAAATACTAAATGATTTTTATAGTAATAGTTGTGATGAAGAAGCTAGATTATTAAGTAAACATGGACAAGTAGAATTCTTAACTACTATAAATTATATAGATAAATTTTTAAATAATGATTCTAAAATATTAGAAGTAGGTGCAGGTACTGGTAGATATTCATTATATTATGCTGATAAAGGATATAATGTAACAGCTATAGAATATGTAGAACATAATGTAGATATATTGAAGTCTAAAATAAAAGATAATATGAATATAGTAGCAGAACAAGGAGATGCTATAGATCTATCTAGATTTAGTGATAATACTTTTGATGGAACATTAGTACTAGGACCACTATATCATTTATATGAAGATGATGATATAAATAAAGCAATTAGTGAAGCTATAAGGGTAACAAAAAAAGATGGTATTATTGCTATAGCATATCTTACAAATGATTCAATTATGATAGATTGGACACTTAAAGATAATCATTTAATAGATGGTTATCCAAAAGATTTTGATTATAATTTTAGATTAAGAAGATATCCTGAAGGAGTATTCGCACCATTTTACATATCAGAATTTAAAGATATAATGAGTAAATTTAATGTTACATTATTACATAATGTAGCAACCGATGGATTTACAATACATGTAAGAGATAAAATTGATACATTAACAGACGAAGAATTTAATGTATGGATGAGATATCATTTATCTACCTGTGAAAGAGAAGATTTACAAGGATATAGTAATCATATGCTATATATTTGTAAAAAGAATTAAGGAATATATATGGCAACTACAAAAGATTATAAAGAGTTTATATTAGAACAATTAAATATATTAAATAATATAACTTGTAAACCTATGATGGGAGAATATTTATTATATTATAATAATAAAATTAGAAATAGTATATGATATAATAATTACTAATTAAAGGGAGATTATTATGTTATATATAGATTTTGATGGAGTAATATTAGACACTGAAACATTATTATTTGATACATGGAGAAAGATACCTAATAGACATTTATTAGATGATGCTGCTAAAGAAGAATATATACAAACTAGAGATTGGGAATATATAATTAATAATGCATCTATAATAAATGAGTCAGTATATTATTTAAAATATATGGATCCTAGTACTTCATGTATACTAACTAAAATTAATTCATTATATAATGAAGGAGCTGCTAAAATAAAATGGGTAAGAAAGAATAATATTAAACAAAATATTATATTAGTACCATTTTTATTTAAAAAGACAGATATAGTAGATGCTAAAGGTAATACTTTAATAGATGATAGTTTACATAATTTAGATGATTGGGCTAATAATGGAGGATATCCAATATTCTTTGATATGGATGATGATAATATAGATAGTTGGAATAAACCTAATACTAAAGGATATCAAAGAATATTAAGTTTAGAAAAAATAAAAAGACTTTAAAAAAGTCTTTTTTTGTTTAGTTATATAGTTTATAATATTTAACAGTTTAGGTGATAGTATGGATATATTAAATAGTATTGATCAATGCATAATTAATAATTATGATGAAGATTTTTTTCAATTATACTTATTTAGTAATGAGAATATAGGAAATTATAAATCATATTTTGATTTAAATGGTAAATCATTACTTACAGTAGGTTCATCTATAGATCAGGTAATTAATGCTAGCTTAGATAATTGTAGCAATATAACTATTTGTGATATATGTCCATTAACTAAATATTTTTACTATTTAAAATTATCTTCTTTATTGGTACTAGATAGAAAAGAATTTTTAGACTTTTTATGTGTTACTAATTATAAAAATAATAAACAGTATAATCCTCAATTTTTATCTAAAAAATTATTTAATAAAATAAGTGATTGTTTAAAAAATATAGATTATGAATCATATTTTATATGGTATTATATACTTAGTAAATATAGTAAAGTACAAATAAGAAAATTATTTAGAAGTGATATATCTAATTTAGAAAGTATTATATATTGTAATACATATTTAAAGAATGATGAATTATATAATAAAGCAAGAAGGAATATGCTTAACATTAGTATAAATATTTATAATGAAGATATTACACTATTTAATTATGATAAAAAATATGATAATATATGGCTATCTAATGTAGCACAATATCTTAATGAAGATAAAAAAAATATGTTACTTAATAACTGTTATAATAATATGCATAAAGATAGTATGGCATTAATATGTTATTTTTGGAATGAATCTATGACAATAAAAGGATGTCCTATATTTGATATAAAAAATTTAGATTTAAATAAAATTATAATAGATGGTACATCTAAATATGATTATGGAAATAGTATTTTAGTATATAAAAAGAAATAAAAGGTGATTATATGAAAGAACTATTTAAAAGTGCTGTATACATGATAATTACTAAAAATAATAAAGTATTAGTACAAAGAAGAAAAGGTACTAAAGCTTGGAATAATTATTATGCATTACCTGCAGGACATATTGACGTAGGTGAAAATCAATATGAAGCATTAATTAGAGAAGCAAAAGAAGAATTAGGTATTGATATAGATATTAAAAATATAGTTAATAGTTATACTGTATTAAGAAGAAATTATTATGAAATAGATAATAAAAAATCAGATAATTATATAGACTTTTATTTTGAAATAAATAAATATAATGGTATACCTAAAATAGTAGAAAAAGATAAGTGTAGTGAATTAATATGGGTAGATATACATAATTTACCAGAACCATTTACTGATTATGAGGGAGATTTCTTAGAAGATAGAACTATACAAACATGTGATTATTATGAAATGGGTAAATATATAAAGAAAAATAATAGTGATATATTACTTAATAATATAGATAAAATACATACTACTGAATTAGGAATAAAAAGAATTAAAAAGAATATAAATATTAATTGTGATACTATAGTTTCTTATATTAAAGAAAAAATAGAAGATAAGAATTGTAATATATATAAGAATGGTAAAAATTGGTATTGTGAGATAGATAATATTAGAATTACTATTAATTCATATAGTTATTCTATTATTACAGTACATAAAATATAGGTGATAATTTTATGAAATTTAAAAGATATATTTTATTTTTTGTTTGTATATTTATTTTATCAATAAGTAATATATTTGCTTATGATACTATTAAAGATACATATTACTATACATCTATTGATATAGATAATCTTGAAGATAAATTTATATATAGTGATGAATATTTTTCTAAATCATCATTTATAGGTAATAATGATTTAGAAATATTGTCTATACAAACCGCAGGTGCTTCTGCTAGTAGTTATAAAAATGACAATGAAGCTTATAATATTATAGATATGTTAAAAAAGATGAAATTTAATAATATATCTACTAATAAATATTATGATAATGAATCAGAAGAAAACTCTATAGCTGTTACTTTAGCTAGTAAAACTATAATAGTTGATAATAAAGAATATACATTGCTTGCTATTATACCTAGAAGTGCTGGATATGATTTAGAATGGGCAGGTAATTTTTATACAGGTAATCAAGGTATTCATTTAGGATTTAAATTAGCACGTGATGAAGTTTTAAGATTTACAAAAGAATATATAAATAAAAATAATATTAAAGGTAATGTTAAAGTATGGCTTGCAGGACGTAGTAGGGCAGGTGCTGTAAGTAATATGGTAGGGGCTTTCTTAGCTGATGGAGGTATATATTATTTTGATAATAATATATCTATTACTCCTGAGGATATATATTGTTATACATTTGCAACACCTAGAACAATAAAAAATGAAATAGATAAAAATATAGAATTAAGTGTATCTAGTGATATTTACAAAAATGATACTAAGGATAGAGAGTATACATATAATAAAGGTGGTATAGTAGATCTTAAAAGTGATAAATATAATGGTATTAAAAATATTGTTTCACTATATGATCTAGTTACTTATGTTCCGCTTGAATCATGGAATTATTATAGATATGGTAAAGATTATTTAGTTAATCATAATAAAATTAGTGATAAAGATATGATTGGTGAATTAAATAATATAAATATCTATGCATATAATATGTATATTAAAAATGGTAATCCTAATACATTTAAAAATAAAACATTTGATTTAAGTTCATTAAGTATAATTGATGAAAATGATAGAAAGATAGATGCTAAAACATTTATTAATAATAAAGCTTTAGCACTTAAAGAAATAGTTAATGATAATAAAACATATGTAGATGATGATTATCAAAATACTTTTATGTCTTTAGCAGCAACATTTGGTATGAGTATGCCTGTATTAGAAGTCGATAATATAGATTTAAGTACATTAATATATGTATATATAGATTATGCTAAAGAAAGATTAAAAGAAGAAGGTATTAATAAAAAATATAGTGAAGTTATATCATTAATTATTGGTGATTTATTAAATTATTATAATAAAGAAAATATAGATATTAATTCATATACATTAGATGATTTTATTAAGTTAAGTGCTAAATATATAGCAGATAATGATAATAGTATTTTAAGCAATAATATAACTTCATTTATAACTAATTTAGTACCTAGTAAATATAAAATTATATTAGCTTCATTTAAAATGTTTAAAACAGATAATATAAAAAATGATGATAATGGTATTAAAGCATTTATTAAAGCTTGTTATTATGGACCAGATAAAGATAGTAATGCTAGTAAATATTATAAGTCAGATAAAGAAGTAAGAAGAATTATATATTCTATAGTTCCGTTAATATTAAGACATAATTTGCCAACTGTTGCAGTTAAATTTAAAGATAATACTAAATTTGAAACATTTGTAAGTAGTATATTAAAAGATACTGATAATGAAGATATATCTAAAATAGCAGATGATAAATTTAATAATCTATTGGATAATATGTTTAATAAAATAATTATAAATAGTGAATCTGCATACGGTATTGAATATAAAAATAAATTAAGTAAATATGTAAATAATTTAAAGAATAATCCTAAATTAGTAAGAAAAATAATTACATATATAATATTTTATAACAATAAAAATTATTCGTCATCTGATGATTTAATTAGTTTAACTACATTTATAAATAATGCTTCTATAATACCTTTAGCGCATTCTAATGAAGTATATTTATCATATGCTAAAGCATCAAAAAAATATAATAATTTATACGAAGAAAATATTAGTAATAAAAAAAGTATGAATGATAAAATAATATATATTTCACTATTGATTATATGTTTAATAGGTGTTATTTCTAAGTTAATTTTAACAAAGATAAAAAAAGACTAGAACAAATCTAGTCTTTTTATGTTAAAATGTTATAGGTGACTTATTTGATATAGAAGTTATATATGTTTTTTTAATATTTTATGATATAATTAATTAGATGATAGTTAATTATTTAAGTTTATATAGAAGAAGATAGGAGTAAGATTTATGTTTATTATAAATATAAAAAAATCAGTAATAATTACTTATATAGGAGTTATATGTGCTGTTATGTCTATGTATTGCTGTTTTACACAGATAGTAACTAGTGAAGTAGGTAGAATAAGATATTCATTAGTATTTCTTATTTTAGCTGGTATATGTGATATGTTTGACGGTAAAGTAGCTAGAATGTGTAAGAGAACTGAGGAAGAGAAAGAGTTCGGTATACAAATAGATTCATTAGCTGATACTGTTAACTTTGTAGTTATGCCAGTAGTAATGATGTTATCACTTGGTATGGTATCTATACATGATACTATTGTATATTGTATATTTGTATTATGTGGTATATCTAGACTTGCATATTTTAATGTTAATGCATCTTTAGATGGACCAGTGAAATATTATAACGGGTTACCTGTAACTTCAACAGCTATAATATATCCAGTGTTAGGACTTTTACATGGTCAAATACCTGAAGGAACATTTAAGACAATATATTTAATTGCAACATTATTAATTGGTATATTATTTGTTCTTAGAATTAAAGTACCTAAATTAAAAGGTGTAGCTTATGTAATAGTACCAATACTTGCTATTATTATGTCTATTTTATTATTGGTGATTAGATAATGATATATGATCCAAAAAATGATAAATATATTAAACTTAATACTTCATTAGCACTTAAATTTTTATATAATACTGTATTAGGTAGAATTATATTAAAACTTATTACTGGTAAATTAGTTACTAGAGTATATGCTAAATATATGAGTAGTAAATTATCTACTATTAAAATAAAAAAATTCATTAAAAAGAATAATATTAATATGGATGAATATCAAATACAAGAATATAAATCATTTAATGATTTTTTTATGAGAAAAATTAAAGATGATAAACGTAGTATAGGTGATAATTTAATAGCAGTAAGTGATGCTAAACTAAGTGTATATAAAATAGATGAAAATTCTAAATTTAATATAAAAAATAGTATATATACTATAGAAGAATTAATAGGTGATAAAAAAGAATATAAGTATGCATTAATATTTAGATTATGTGTAGATGATTATCATCATTATATATTTCCAGATAACGGAAATATAGTTAGTTCTAAACGTATTGAAGGAGTATTACATACTGTACAACCTGTGGCTTTAAAAAAGTATAAAGTATTTCATGAAAATAGTAGGGAAGTAACATACTTAAATTGTGAAAATTTAGGTGATGTATGTTATATAGAAGTTGGAGCATTAATGGTTGGAAAAATTGTTAATGAGAAAAAAGATAAATTTATTAAAGGTGAAGAAAAAGGACATTTTGAATTTGGTGGTTCAACTATAATAATGTTAATTAATAAAGATATTAGTATTAATGAAAAAATATTAGAAAACAGTAATAAAGATATTGAAACTATAGTTAAGTTAGGTGAAAACATAGGGAAGTGGTAGTATTAAACAAGCATTAAAATATTTTCTAGCAGCATTTTTTCTTGTTGGAATATTGCTTATT
Source organism: uncultured Erysipelotrichaceae bacterium (assembly GCA_902795975.1). The sequence continues at coordinate 3,785 of CADBNE010000052.1, read as the reverse complement.
ACATTTGCAAAAATCTATGATAAAGAATCATTAGTTATAATAAAACAAAATATAAGAAATATTAAATTTTATTATATTTTAATTTGTATAGGGATGATTGCTTTATATTTTCTATGTCAAAGTATATATATGAAGTATATACTTAATTCACTTAATGTTAAAATTAGTTTATTTAAAGGTATATTTTATTCAATGGTAGAATTCTTTTATAGTGGTATTACACCTTCTTCTACAGGAGGTCAACCAGTGCAACTATATTATATGACTAAAGATAATATACCTATTAGAAAGAGTTATATTACTTTAATACTTAATACTATATATTTTAAATTAGTATTAGTTATATTAGGAATAATAGTATTAATATTTAATAATTCATATATATTACATAGTGATTTTATTTATCAATTATTTTTTGTATTAGGTTTTTTAGTTGATGTAGCACTTGTTATATTTGGATTTTTATTGTTATTTAGAAAAAGCTTAATAAAGAATTTATATGGAAAATTATTTAGATTATTAAATAAATTTAAAATTTTTAAAAAATTATTAGTTAATATGGAACCAGATACAGTTATGGCTAAATATAATGATGAGATAATATATATTAAAACTCATACTAAGACTGTATTTGTTACATTTATTATTACATTTATACAAAGATTATTATTATTTTCTATAATATATGTTATTTATAGAGCATTAGGATTTAATGAATATAGTTATTTTAATCTTTTAGCAATCCAAGTAAGTGTTCAACTTGCTATAGAAGTATTACCTCTTCCAGGTGGTGCTGGATTATCTGAAGGTATGTTGCATAGCATATTTGTTACTTTATTTGCATCTAAATTAGCTGATGTAGGAATGCTACTTACAAGAACATTTACTTTCTATGTACCACTTATGGTATCAGGTGTAGTAATTTTTATTGAATATTTAGTTAGAAAATATAAATTAAGAAAATTAAGAATTAAAGGTGGATATAGTGAATAAAATAGAGTTAATTGAACTAGTAGAAAAATTAAATTTACCAGATGATGAATATAGTATTTGTTCTACAGGATCATTAGTCATAAGAGATATATATGATAAAGCTAAAGATTTAGATTTACAAATTACTGATAAGTGTTTTGAATATATAAAAAATAGTGGTTTAAAGTATCATTTTAAAGATTTAAATCATGAGTTTTCTCATCCATTATATAATTTAGATGATTATGATGTTGATTTCTTTGTAATGCCTAAAGAAGAAATATTATATGACTATGTAGATGGATATCCTTGCCAAGATGTTAAAGTAATATTAGAATTTAAAAAATATAGAAATTTACCTAAAGATCAAGAACCTATAAGATTAATTGAAGAATATTTAAAAAATAAAGGAGAAAAACATGAAAGAAACATATGATTTTTTAAAAAGTTGTGGTGTATTTTATATTGCTACTATAGATAATGATAAACCAAGAGTTAGACCTTTTGGGGCACTAAATATATTTGAAGATAAATTGTATTTACAAACTGGAAAAGTAAAAGATGTATCTAAACAAATTCAAAATAACAATAATATAGAGATATGTGCGTTTAAAGATGGTAAATGGATTAGAGTAAGTGCTAAAGCGATTAGGGATGATAGAATAGAAGCTAAAGAAAATATGTTAAATAATAATCCAGAATTAAAGAGTATGTATTCTGCTTCAGATGATAATACAGAGGTATTATATTTATCTGATGCTACAGCAACTATTTCATCATTTACTGATGCACCTATAATATATAATTTTTAGTTTGATAAAAATTATATTATATGTTAATATACTCATTGGTGAGTTTTATGTTTAAAAGTGAATATAAAAAAGAAATAGTAGATGTTATAAAAGATATAGTTTTTTTGAATAGTTATAATGAAAATTTAGTAGGAATATGTTTATATGGTTATTATGATACTGAAAATGATTTAGAATTAATTTGTTTTTACAAAGGATTAGATAAAAATAATCATAATACTTTTGCAACTTCTTATGTAATTGGAGATACATATATTAGAACAATTAATTTAGATTTTAATAGATATAGAGCATTTAAACCAGAAATAACTAATGGTGTTATAATATATGATCCTAATTCAGAGTTATCAAATGTATTAAATAGCGCTATAACAAGTGGTAAAAAATATACAAGTGCTAGTAACGAAATATCATTTGATGGTAAGTTTACTAAAGAACTAATTGATTCAATTATATTGAATAAAGCAAAAAATAAAGATGACATAGAAAAATATAATTCTATTTTAGAAATCTATTCAAATATGATATCTTGTAAGACTGATTTTGATTATGATGAATCAGATCTATTTATTGATTCATTTACATCATATATTAAGTTATATATGGATGATAATGAATTAAATATTCATACTAATGCTTTAAAAGAAGCTGTAAATAATTGTTTTGAAAATAAAAATTCATTAGTTAAGAAAAATAGAAAGTAATCTTTCTTTTTTTCTTTATTTTGAGTTATAATAGAATTGGTGATTATATGAAAATTTTATGTGTTGGAAATAGTGCATATGATATTACTTCTATAGTAGAACATTTTCCTAAAGAGAATGTTAAATATAAAATACAAAATCAAGTAGAATGTGGTGGAGGTAGTTGTGGTAATGCTGCTTATTTACTTGCTAAATGGGGTATAGAAACATATTTTGCTGGATTAATTGGTAATGATACTTATGGTAAAAGAATAAGAGATGAATTTAGAACTATTGGTGTTAAATCAGATTATTTAGAAATAGATGATAATTATAAAACAACAACTAGTCATATTATAGTAAATCAAGAAAATGGTAGTAGAACTATATTAAGTTATCATCCTGATTATAGAGAAATGACTGATGTAGATATAACTATTACTCCAGATTATATATATTTAGATGGTAGAGAATATAATATGGCTAAAAAAGTATTAAAACAGTTTCCTAATGCTATAAGTATTATAGATGCTAGTAATGATAGAAAAGATGTAAAAGAATTATGTAGTATGTGTAATTATGTAGTATGTAGTAAAGATTTTATGAAAAAAGTAAGTGGTATTGATATAGATGATACTACTAAATTAGATGAAGCATTTACTATTTTAGAGAATGAATTTAATTCTACTATAATAGTTACTTTAGAGGAATTAGGTAGTGCCTATAGAAATGAAGAAAATAAAATAATAATAGTTCCATCTATTAAAGTTAAAACAGTAGATACTACAGGTGCAGGAGATATATTTCATGGAGTGTTTACATATGGATTAGTGCAAGGATGGTCATTAGAAAATATATTAAAGTTTGCTAATGTAGCTAGTGCTATATCAGTAACTAAAGTTGGTGGAAGAAATTCAATTATTGATTTAAAAGACATGGTGAAAGTTTATAATGAGCTTAGATGAAATAATATTTATTGATTCATTATCTTCTTTAGATTTACATGGATTTGATAGTGATTATGCAAGAATAAAAATTAATGAATTTATTAATGATAATAGAAAAATGGGTAATTATAACGTTGTTATAGTACATGGAATTGGTAGTGGAACTATTAAGAAAGTAACACATGATACTTTAAGAAAAAATAAATATGTTGAAGATTTTAAGATATTTATAGGAAATGTAGGATGTACAATAGTTGAAATAAAAAATGAAAAAAAGCTATAAAATGAACTGCACCCCTTAGAGTAGACATCAATAAAAAAGCAGTTTGATAAAAGTGCTATAATACACTTCCGAAAGGAGGTGTATTTTT
>CADBNE010000051.1 GCA_902795975.1 uncultured Erysipelotrichaceae bacterium | reverse complement strand
TATTAGTAAAATAGATTTAAATAAAAATAAGTTAGCTTTATACTTTACATATGATGAAGAAATAAGTTTTAAAGGAATAAATACTATTAAAGATATGATAGCACCAAATAATATAATAATAGGGGAACCAACTAATAATATACCTATATATGGTACTAAAGGACTATTAGAACTACATATAGATATATATGGTATTAAATGTCATTCATCAACACCTAATAAAGGAAAAAGCGCTATTAAAGAATGTATTAACTTTATAAATGAATTAGAAAAATATTATGAAAAGTATATAAAGAAAGATATAGTAGAAGACTTTGAAATACCATATACTACTATGAACATAGGACTAATTAATGGAGGAGAATCAGTAAATTCTGTACCAGGTAAATGTTATATAACAATAGATTTTAGGATAGTTGATAGTAAACATATAAATAAAATAATTAATAAAGTAAAAAATATATTAAAGAAATATGAACATAATCTAGTAGTATTTGATAAGTTTGAACCCAAACTAAATAAAAATGATATATCATTCTTAGAAAATATATCAAGTAAGAAGGAGACTAAGTGTTATCTTACTGAAGGATCAGTAATAGATAAGAACATAATAATACTAGGTCCAGGACCTGATACTTCACATCAAAAAGATGAATATATTTTAAAAGAATCACTATATAAAACTGTAGAACTATATACAAGTATAATTGAATATTATAATAAAATGTAATATAATACATACAAATGAGGTGATAACCATGGAGAGAGAATATATTATAAAATAAATATAATATAGATAGGTGGTGATATATATTTATGACAATAAATGATATTAAAACACCAGATGATATACTAGTATATATGGACAATATTAAATATGGATGGTTAGATATAGAAGGTAATCAACATATAAATAATCTTAAAAACTTTAGAAGACTATATAGAACTATGTCTTTAGAAGAAGTATTAAAATATAATATAGGTACATGTATAGAACAAGTACTACTAATGAGTATGTTACTAGATAAATTAGGTATACCTAATAAGAAATTCTGTACCAGAGTATATGAAGGTAAAGACTTCAATAATTTAGATGAAGAAGAACATATGCATTGCTTTGTATTATATTATATGAATAATAAAGTATATCAAATAGAACATCCTAACTGGGAAAAGATAGGTATATATGAATATAAAGATGAAGAAAGTGCTATTAAAGAAATAAATGAATATTATGTAAAAATGGCGGAAGGAAAATCTAGACCAGTAACAGAATTTAATACTATACCATCTGGTTTAACATTTAAAGAAGTTAATGAATATATAAATAGTTTAGATAATAAAGTACTAGTGAAATAATGCTAGTACTTATTTTTTAGTATTCGTAGAAATGTATACATATGTTAAATAAAGAGTATAGTTACTAACTATACTTTTTATTATATGTTATAATTTATATAGAATATAGGTGATAAAGTGGGACTAATAGACTATGCTATTAATGCATTAAGATTTAAAGAAACAATATTTATGAAAGAAGAAAGTGACCTACAAGATAAATATAATGCACTAATAGAATTAAATAAAGAATATCCAAATAATGAAGAAATACAAAATGAATTATATATAGTAAAAAAAGGACTAGATGGAGAAAATGAAATAGCATACCAATTAAAAAAATCTAGTATAGGTATGTATGTACTAAGAGATATAAAAGTAAAATATGAAGACTTATCAGCACAAATAGACTATGTAATAATTACTCCATTATATATATATTATGTAGAATGTAAAAACTTAATAGGTAATATAACAGTAACAGATAAAGGAGACTTTATAAGAGAATATACTGTTAATGGTAAAAAAATAAAAAAAGGTATGTACTCTCCATTAAGACAAGTAGAAGCACAAAGAGAAGTAATAAGAAAAATATGGGAAAAGAATACATCTAAAATAACAAAATTATTCGCATCTAATAAATTTAATTATTATAGAAGAGTATTAGTAGTATGCGCTAATGAAGAGACTATACTAAATACTTCTAGAGCACCTAAAGAAATAAAATATAAAATACTAAAAGCAGACTCATTAGTAAGACAAATAGAATATGATTTAAATCATAGAGATAAAGACGATGTATTAGATAGTAAATCAGATATAGAAAAATGTGCCCAAAGTTATTTAGATATATCATATAAAGAAGATATAAACTATTATGAATACTATAAAAATAAATATTGTAATAATAATATAGGTAATTTAAAAGATAGACTAATTAACTTAAGAAAAACTAGATCAAGTATGATGAATATACCTGCATATTATATATATACTAATGATGAACTAGATAAATTAGTAGAATTAAAACCTAAAACTATAGAAGAACTTAAATCTAGTAATATACTTAGTGAAATAAAAATAAAAACACATGGAGAAGAAATAATAAAAGAAATAAAGAGAGAAGTATAGAATTATTATTCTATACTTTTTTAATATTTAATTGTATAATTATATTAGTATAATAGGAGCAAAATAATATGAATAGATGTGGAAATTGTGGTAATCAAATAGAAAAAGAAACAGTATGGTGCCCATACTGTGGAACAGAACAAAATCCTAGATATAGTTTATATGGTACATTTTTAGTACTAATTTTAGTAGCAGGAATAGTAATGTATGGATGTTCTAAATATAAAGATTATAAAACTAAAAAAGAAGATATAGCAAAATATGGTATACACTATGAAAATAGTAATAGTAATAATAATGGATATCATGAAGTATGGTATAGAATAGAAAAAGATGTAATAACTGATTATAGTTATGAAGTATATGGTTCAGTATTACATAAAGAAAATAATACATTAAGAAATGTTTCTATAGTATTTACATGTTATAGTGATGATGGTAGATCATTAGGTGAAATATATGATGAAGCATCAGAAATAAAACCAAATACTATATGGAAATTTAAAGCTAGATATGATGGTAAAGCAAATAAATGCATATTTAAAGAGATAAGAAGTAGATAATAAGTAGGAATGAATTTAGTACATGCTAAAATAATAAACCATTTTATAATGGTTTAGATAATTATATATGAATAAAGAATTTGTATTATCTTATAATAATAAACATCCTAATAGAGTTAAAAAAATAAAAGAAGGTGAAATAGATAAAATAAGTATTTTACCTTTTATAATTTTAACGATTTGGTGGATATATTTATTTATTATGCAAAAATTACAAAAAATATAGTGAGGAATGATATTTATGTATATGGTTATACCGCTTGTAATATTAGTTGTATCAGTACTTTTATTTATGAATCAACCAAAAGGAACCAATAAAGTACAAGGTACAGTAATAGGCTTTGAAACTGTAAATAAATCTTGGACTACTGTATTAGTACCAATACTTAGTTATGAAGTAAATGGAAAAAAATATAGATGTGTAATGCATCTGTTAAATTGTGAAAATACAGAACAAAATAAATTAATATATATGAATAAACAATATACTCTTTATTATGATGAAAATCATCCTAATAGAGTAAAAATTAAATCAGAGAGTAATGCTAATTACGTATTAATAATTTTATTATTTTCATGGATTGTGATTACTCTTTCAATGATATTTATGTTAAGGTGATAATATGAAAGATACAAAAATAATATATACAGAAGAAAATTTAAAAAATATAAAAAATGATTGTCCTAATTGTGGCGCAACAGAAATATATTATGATTTTATTAGAGGTAAATTACGTTGTAATTATTGTAAAAGCGTATTTGAACCTAATGAATTAAATAATATAAAAGACGTTAATTCTTTACAACAAAGAGTAATAGGTAGTGGTGCTAGAGACATAACTAGTAAAGAACATATAATAACATTAGAGTGTGTAAACTGTGGAGCAGAAGTAGTAATGGATACTTCAGTAGCACCCCATGCTAGATGTCACTGGTGTAGAAGTATATTATCTATTAATAATAGAATATCCAATGGTACAGTACCAGATGCTATATTACCATTTTCAGTATCTAAAGAAGAAGCAGTAGAAGAAATGAAAAAATTTATGTCTAATAAACAAAAATATGCATTACCAGAATTTAAAAAAGATTTTAATCCTAATAATGTAGTAGGAGTATATTTACCATATTTATTAATAGATGCTAAATTAGATTGTATATATGAAGGTGTAGGAGAACATGTATATAATACTTATAGTATTGCAAAAAATGATAATAGAGAAGATATAGAAGTATTTAATATATATAGAAATTTTGAATTGAATGTAGATGATTTAAGTGTAGAATCAAATAAATCTATATTAAATAAACATAGTGCTAGAACTAATAATATTATTAATGCTATTATGCCATTTGATACTAATAATTGCGTTAAATTTGAAGCTAATTATTTAATTGGTTATTCATCAGAAAAAAGAGATATAAATATTGAAGATATAAAAGATAAAGTAAATAAAGATATGAAAGATATTGTTAGAAATTCTATTAGTGATACAACTAAACAATATGATAAAGGAGTTAGTTGGAAAAAAGAAGATATTAATGTTAAAGGTAGTCAATGGATGTCTGCATATTTACCTGTATGGTTATATACATATACAGAAAAAGTTAAAGGACAAGAAAGAATACATTATATAGCAGTTAATGGTAGAACTAAAGAAACAATGGGTAGTATACCTATTAATGAAAGTAAGATATATAAGGAATTCTTAATAGCAGAAATACTATGTATAATATTTGCAGCTATTATATATTTAGCACTTAATAGTATAGCTGGAATAGGCTTCTTAATAGCAATGTTTCCAATACTTTTCTATTATGATAATAAACGTAAGTCATATAGAAATGCTACAGCTAGATTTAAACATGAATATGAAACAAAAAGAAATATTAATTATAAATCAATTAAAGATGATTTATTTGAAACAAGAGTAGGTATTCCAGTATCATCAGATAAAAAATATAGTTATGTTAATTTTAAGAATAATAATCTTAATTAAGATTATTATTTTTATATATTAAGTATATATGTTATAATTAGTATGTAACGTAGGAGGAGTGAAGTTATGAAGAAGAAAGTATTATTATCTTTATTAGTAATTATAACAGTAGTATCACTTACTGGTTGTGGTAAGAAAAAAGATAATAAAAAGAAAGTAAATGGTAGAACAGTTGAAACTTATAATACAGCATTCTTTATAAGAGAAGGTAGTAAATATGCCTTATTCAATGAAGATGGTAAAAAGTTAACTGATTTTGCATTTACATCAGCAAGTAATTTTGTTAATGGTGCAGCACTTGTTAGAAATGAACTAGGTAGTGGTGTAATTGATGAAAATGGAAAAATGATTATCGATTTTGGTAAATATAAATATATTTATCAAGAAGCAGGATTATACAAAGTTACAGATGAAGAACGTAATGAATATTTATTAAATTCTAAAGGTAAAAAGATTACTGATATGAAGAATAAAACTATTACTACATATATAGGAGAGGGTAAATTTTCTATTTTATATGATAAAGATAGTAATGAATACCAAGTATTAAATACTGATGGTGATACATTAGCTAAATTTAAAAAAGGTAGTGAAGATAAACCATCAACAAATACTGTAAAGAATTTCTTATCAGTATATGGTGGAGGAAAGAATTACATCATTGATTTAATATCAGGTAAACAAGTATTAGATTTTGAAGCTGATTCACATTATTGTGTTAATAATGCATCAGAAGATGGTAAGATTATTACTTTAAATTCTTGTGTTGGAACTTTCCAAAGACAAGAAAAAACTACATATAAGTTTATTAAAGATGGTAAATTATATGATTTAAGTGATAAATGTGATAGCGTAGGTTATATTAATAACAACTTAACATGTACTAAAGATAATAAGAAATACTTATTAGATTCTAATTTAAATGTTGGTATAAATATTGATGGAGTTTCTTATGCAGATAATGAACATTATGCTAAAGCTAAACAAGGATCATTTAATGGAATAGATTTCTATGAAAAAGATAATGTAGTTAAAAATGTTGAATGTAGAGTAATGCATGATTATGGATACTCTAAATCAGGATTATATATTTTATCTACATATTATAGTACTAAATGTAATACACAATCTGGTACATCAGAATTCTATAATGTAAAAGGTGAAAATGTATTTAATAAATCATTTGCAAGTGCTCAAAAATTTGATGATAATAATTTAGCACGTGTAAGTGAAGATAGAAAAAATTACTATTTAATAGATGCTAAAGGAAATAAAGTTACTGATGAATACGATAATATCTTTGCAAGATATGATTTATATTCAGTTACTAAAAATAATTTAGTTGGTTTATTAGATTCTACTGGTAAATTAATTATTGAACCTAAGTATAAGAGTGTAGATATATATAAAGAACAAGGAGTTAAATATATTAAATTAACTTCTGAAGATGGTAAGTATACTATTTATAATACCGATACTAAAAAAGAAATAATTACATTTGATTCTAATCCAACATTATCTACTAATTATATGATGGTAACTAAAGATGGTAAAAAAGCATATTATACATATAGTGGTAAATTATTCTATACATCTGAATAAAATAATTAATAACATCTCATAAGAGGTGTTATTTTTGTGCATAAAGTTATGCACATTAATCTTATAATTATAATTAAATTATGCACAAAATAAAAAAATATATGTTCATATAAAATAATTGTGATATAATCTATGTATCTTACATATAATGTTAATAGGAGATAATTATGAAGTATAGTGAATTTGATGAAGAAACTTATTTAAGAATGTATGAATGTGAACAAAATTTTAGATATTTAGAACAAACTGTATTAATACCTAATGGATTTATTAAATTATTAGATGAACATTCAGAGTATATAGCATTTCAACCAGAATATAATATAGTATTTTATTCATATGATATATACAATTATAGTTATGAAAGATATTGTTTCTTTCAGCCATTTATGTGTGAAAACCATGATATAAGAACATATAAAAATTTAGGTGTATGTTCTAAAATAAAAACAGAATTTCCCATATTCAATACGAATGAATATTTAAATATTACTAGTATATTAAAAGGGTTTGAAAATTATGGTTATGAGGCATCAATGAAGAGAATAGCGCAATATCCATTGTTAATGGAAGCAATAGGTGAAGATAATAGAGAACAAATATATAATTTAATTAATCCTAATGTAGATACTATTTCATTAGAAAATAGAAAAAATATTGTTTGTAAATCAAAGAGTAAGACATTATTAAGAAAGTAAATGTCTTTTTTTGTTGTAAAAAAATTAATGATATAGATAAAATTATAGTGTATAATTTATATAGAAAGAAGGTATAAAATGGAAGAATTAATGAGAAAGTATTCTAATATGATACTTAATGTATGTTTAAGAGTAAAAAGTAATCAACCTTTATTTATAAGTTTTAATAGTGAAAGATTAGATTTTGTAAGAATATTAGCTAAAGAAGCATATAAAATAGGTGTTAAAGATATATATTTTGATGTTATAGATTCAGAAATAAAACATGATATGTTAAAGAATTTAGATATAGAAGATTTAAAGAATAGTACTTATTTTAATAGATATATGTGGAACGAGTATGCTAAAAAGGGTGCTGCATTTGTTATGTTAGCATCAGAAACACCTGGATTAATGAGTGATATAGATAGTGAAAAGCAAAGTAATGCTTTTATATATAGTTTAGAATCAAGAAAAGAGTTTGATGATTTAAGAAATAAATCAATGGTTCCTTGGTGTATAGCAGCAGTTCCAACATTAAGTTGGGCTAAAAAAATATTTCCAGAATCAAATAGTCCATTAGAAGATTTATGGAATAAGATATTTGAAATATGTGGAGTATATGAAGATAATCCAGAACAACATTTAGAAAGTAAATTAAAAACATTAGGTATACGTAAAGATAAATTAAATAGTTTACATATTAAAAAATTAATATATTCAAATAGTTTAGGTACTAATTTTAGTATAGAATTAAATGATAAAACTATATGGGCTACAGGAAGAGATAAATTAGCTAATGGAGAAGAAGTATTAGTTAATTATCCTACAGAAGAGATATTTACATCACCAAATAGAATGAGTGCTAATGGTATAGTATATTCTTCTAAACCATTATCATATCAAGATAAATTAATTAATAATTTTTGGATTAAATTTGAAAATGGTAAAGCTATAGATTGTGGTGCTGAAGAAGGATTAGATACATTACAAAGTATAATTAATTCTTGTGAAAATTCTAATTATTTAGGTGAAGTAGCACTCGTACCATTTGATTCACCAATATCTAATTCAAATACTATATTTTATGAAACATTATTTAATGAAAATGCTGCTTGTCATTTAGCGCTAGGTGATTCATTCACAGAATGTATAGAAAATGGCATTAATATGTCAAAAGAAGAATTATTAAATAATAATATGAATCAATGTACAAATCATGTAGATTTTATGATAGGTACAAAAGATTTAAATATTAAAGGTATTACATTTAATAATGAAGAAATAGATATATTTATAAATGGTAATTTTATCATATAGGAGGTAATATGTTTAAAGTAGGTAAGTTAGAAGATATAGATAATGTAGAAGTTTCTATAGATACTGTTAGTCAAACTATATATACACCATTAGATGATAATCATATTAAGTATGATACATTATCATTTAGTATAGGTAATGATATATATAATTTTTCATTTGATTTAAATTGTAAACCAGAAGAGTTATTAAATATAGAAGAGGGTAAAACTATAGATTTTAAAAAGTATATATTTAGTGGTGAAACTATGTTTACTTATAATGATATAACTGATATAGATCCTAAATATGATATAACTATAAATAGATATATGAATAATAAATATGTAATACTTGCTAATGTATTTGCAGATACTAATGAAGGTATTTATTCTGCTATTATAGAGTTTGATTTTAATTTAGATGAATATATATAAAAAGACATTATAGATATAATGTCTTTTGTTTATTATTTATTTTTATATTTGAACCTGGTAATATTTGTATAGGATTTATAATTAAGTTATTATTCTTTAATTCCATTGTTACTAATCCAGGAAATTTAGCTCTATTATTAGATAAAGAAGGTAAATATATTTCATTATCGAATTCTTTATAATCATGATGATGTCCTGATATAGTAATTAATTCTTTATTATAATTATGATTAATAAATTTTATATTAGTATCATGATTTAATATAAATCTACAATTTTTTTTATTATCTAATGATGTCCAATTTATATATGCTTTACCTATACCTATTAATTCACTATTAGGTATTTGATTATAGATATTTATTAAATCTTTATGAGTAATTAGTTTTTCATATATCATAGATAAATCATGATTACCTAGTAGTATTTTTGTTTCTATATTATTTATATTTGGAAATGAACGTGCTAAAGATAGTAGATACAAATAATAGTTGCTATTATAATTCTTTTTTATTTCATCTATTTTAATATCATTTATTGTACTTTTTATTATACCTTCAAATAAGTCTCCTGCAATTAATACTTTGTGTATATTTTCATCTTGAGCAGCTTCATATGCCCAAAATATATATTGCATATTATCATCTTTATGACCTAAATGTGTATCAGATAATATCATTATTTTATCTTCAGTTAAATCATATGGAACAATAGGGTACTTATATCTTAAAATATCTTCATGTTCTATAATATAATATCTAATAAAGTCTAAATCTTCTTTACTAAATTGATTATAGTTATCAATAATATAATATATATTATTGATTATATCTTGAGTAATAATATTACCAAAATAACTTTTATTAATTTGCATACTAGCAACTCCTTTTTTCTTATGTATGTTAATACATTTATTAAATAAAGTCAAATAAAAAAAAGAAATATAAATATTTCTTTTTATACAAATTTAGGGAATACAAATTCAAGTGCTATAATAATTATTAAAACTATAATACCTATAAATAATAATTTTCTTCTTGTATCAGCTCTATCTTGTTGTTTTGCACTTAATACATTATCTTGTGCTTTAGTTTCAGAAACATTTTCATTTCCTTCAAGTTCATTTAAATTAAATTCTGGTGCTAAATCTGTTCTTTGTCTAGTTAATCTATCTTGAAGATTTAATTCTGTTGCTGAGAATACTTCTTTATTATCATTTGATTTATTATCATTTTCTTCATCTTTTTTTTCTTTATTTCCATATATTTCATTATAATCAAATGTTACACTTTCTGCATCTCCACTTTGTTCATCATCATCATCTTCTAAAGTAATAGAACTTAATATATTATCTTTAGATACTTCATTATTTACTTCTGAAACAGCTACATTAGCTACTTGAGGTTGATTAGTATTACTATCACTTTGAGTAGTTGTACCTAATTGTTCTTCAATAGCATTATAATTTTTACTATCATCTGTTTTAACTACATCTGTATTTCCTCTAAATACTCTTTCATTATTAGTATTAATATTTAATGTTGGAGTAGAGTAGTGTGGTGCTTCAGGTGTAGTAGGTGTAGCAGTTTCTGGTGTTACAGGACTTACTGTTTCTACAGGCTTTACTGGTGTAGCAACTGTTTGTGGTGCTTCAGGAGCAACAACTGTAGCTGGTGTAGCTTGTGGTTCTACACTAGGTGTAGTAGGTTGTATATTATTTGTATCATTTACTAAATTATTTTCATTATTCATATTTATTCTCCTTTTTATTATTTAAATATATCTTTCTTTAATGTAAGTGAAGGACCTTTTTCTTCTTTTTTTGGTTCTTCTTGTTTTTCTAACTCATTTGTTTGTGGAATAATTATATATGATTCATCTCTTTTTTCAATTGAGTAGATTGTGTTAGTATGTCTATCAATAATTATTTTATTATCTTTGTCTACGTCTACAGAATATCCAAGTTCTTTTTCTAAACCTTTTATAGCAGATATCATTTTTTCTTCATCATTATTTTCTACATTAGATGCTTCTATATCTTTTGATTCAACTGTATCAGGTGTAATTTTAACATTTTCTTCCATATATTCCATAACACCTTCAGTATTATTTTCTTTTAATGATTGAAATTGTTCATGTTCTTTTTGAACATCTTCCATTTGATTACTAATATCTCTATTAGTATATGTATTATCTACTATCATTTGTTTACCAGATTTTTCATCTGTAACTGTTGCTATTTCTTTTCCATTAACTATAGTAGTTGTTATATTATCAGTATTTAATTTTTTCTTTTCTTCTTCTTCTTTTTGTAATTCTTCTAATACTTCTTGAAATTCATTATCTCTAAAAGATTTCCATCTTGATTGAATAATAGGTACATAGTTTTCATATTTAGAATTCATAGCAAACTCTCTTAGAGTAGGGTTTTGTTTTTTGAATTCTTCTATAGTATCCATTTTATTCTTTTTCATGTATTCTTTGATAATTTCTTTTACAAACTCTGTATTAGATTTTTCTAGATACTTACTTACTATCGACATGGCATACCTCCCTTATTGTAATAATTATAACACAAAAACTAATAAATATAAATAAAAAAAGAGTATAGTACTCTTTTATTTACTTATAAGTTCACATATCATATTACTTATTTCAGTTGGATTATCTAAAGGTAATCCTTCAATTAATCTAGCTTGTGCATAAAGTATCTTAGTATATTCATCAAATTTTTCTTTATCATTTTTATATAATTCTTTTAATTTAGATGAAATAGGGTGTGATTCATTTATTTCAAGTACAGCAGATGCTTTTATTTTTTCTTCTGTTGGCATTGCTCTCATTACTTTTTCCATTTCAATAGAAATAGGACCTTCACTAGTTAAACATACTGGATGTGTTTTTAACCTATTTGTAAATTTAACATCATGTACATCATCACCAAGTGTTTTCTTCATGCTTTCAAACATATCTTTATTATCTTCATTTTCTTTCTTTATTTTTTCTGTATCTTCATTATCAAGATTTAAATTTTCACTAGATATGTTAGCAAATTTTTTACCATCATATTCCATTAATGCTTGTACAGTAAATTCATCTACATATTCTGTTAAATATAATACATCTATATCTTTATCTTTAAATTGCTCTATTTGAGGCATTAAATCTATCTTATCATTACTTTCTCCACAAGCATAATATATTTTATCTTGTCCTTCTCCTAATGCATCTACATATTCTTTTAATGTTACTAATTTTTTATTCTTAGAAGAGTAGAATAGTAATAAATCTTGTATTTCATCTTTATGCATTCCAAAATTATTATATGCACTATATTTTAGTTGCATACCAAATGCTTTAAAGAATTCTTCATATTTTTCTCTATCTTCATCTAACATATCAAGTAATTCTTTTTTAATCTTTTTTTCAATATTTTTAGCAATTAATTTTACTTGATGGTCTTGTTGTAATATTTCTCTTGATATATTAAGTGATAAATCACTACTATCTACTAAACCTCTTACAAAGCTAAAGTAATCAGGTAATAAATCACTACATTTATCCATTATTAATACTCCATTAGAGTATAGTTGTAATCCTTTTTCATATTCTTTAGTATAGAAATCATATGGAGCATGTGAAGGTATAAATAGTAGGGCATTATAACTACATAATCCTTCAACTTTAGTATGTATTGTTTTAATAGGGTCTGAATAATCAAAGAAGTTATTATGATAAAATTCATTATATTGTTCATCAGTTATTTCATTTTTATCTTTTTTCCATAATGGTAACATACTATTTATTGTTTCATGACTTATAACTGTTTCATATTCATCTTTAGAATCTTTCTTTAATTCTCTTTTTTCAATATCCATATTAATAGGATACTTAATATAATCTGAATATTTCTTAACTAAATCTTTAATTTTATTATTATCTAGTAATTCACTATATTTATATGTATCATCATCTTCTTTAAGTTTTAATGTAATAATTGTACCAAATTCTTTTTTATCACATTTTTCAATAGTATATCCTTCAGCACCACTAGATACCCATTTATATGCTTCATCATTACCATAAGCTTTACTTTCTACAGTAATTGTATCACTTACCATAAATGCTGAATAAAATCCTACACCAAATTGACCAATTATATCAATATCTTTATCTTTATTTTCTTCTCTGAATGCTAAAGTATCAGATTTAGCTATAGTACCAAGATTAATCTCTAAATCTTGTTCATTCATACCACAACCATTATCTTCAATAGTAATAGTTCTATTATCTTTATCTATAGATATATCAATAAAGAATTCATCTTTATTTACCTTTATATTTTTATCAGTTAAAGATCTAAAATATAATTTATCTATAGCATCACTAGCATTAGATATAATTTCTCTTAAAAATATTTCTTTATTAGTATATATAGAATTAATCATCAAATCTAATAATTTTTTTGATTCTGCTTTAAATTGTTTCATATTATTTATGCCTTCTTTCCTAAGTACGATATAATCGTATCACTTTCTTTAGCACTTGTCAAGGGTAAGTGCTAATACATAAATGGTGTATTAATTCATATAATTTATTATGAAAAAAATATTAAATATATTTTATAATATGCTACCAATATTATTTATAGTACTAACAAGTATAATAAGTAATATATTAGATTTTAATTATATTAATTATCCATTTATAATACCTAAATTTATATTTATAGTTATATCTTTATTATTAATTACATATATATCTATAAAAAGAAATGAAATATATAATACTCTTGATAATATATATTATTATAAATTACATATTTTATTAATTATTATATGGATATTTTTATTTTTCTTATATAAAGAATTTTATATTAGTTTAATATGTATATTATTTAATTTAATAATACTTATTATATTGTTAACTAAGTATATAAAGTATAAATTTAATATTTTATATCTTATATATTTTATTTGGTATTTATATATAGTAATAATTAATATAATGATATTAAGGTGATATATGAATATATTAGAATTAATAATAATTAGTATTAGTCTTGGTATGGATGCTTGTAGTGTTGCTATAAGTAAAGGATTATGTATGAAGTATTTTTCTTTATATAAAGCTATTATAATATCTAGTTGGTTTGCTATATTCCAATTAATTATGCCTATTATAGGTTATTTATTTGGTAGTTATTTAGGTAATAATATAAAAGTCTATAGTCATTTTATAGCGTGTATATTATTAGTTATATTAGGTATAAGCATGATTAGAGAATCTAAAAGTGAATATAAAGATATAGATGATGATGTATCATTTAAAGCAATGATATTACCTAGTATTGCTACTAGTATAGATGCACTTACTATTGGAGTTACATTTTCTCTTTTGGATGTTAATATATATTTATCTAGTATAATTATATTTATTATTACATTTATATTATCTATTATAGGAGTAAAAATAGGTAATATATTTGGTATTAAGTATAAGAATAAAAGTCAAATATTAGGTGGTGTAATACTTATTATATTAGGAATTAAAATGATAATATAAAAAAAGAGAATAATTATTCTCTTTTATTTTATTCACATCTTTCATATAATTCTAAATATTTATCAAAATGATTTCTATCATATTTATAAGCTCTACTCATTCTAATATATAATACTATATTAAATAATGCTTTTTTATATTCAATATCTTTATCAAAATAACTAAGTATTAAATCTATATTATTAAATAGAGCAGGGGTAGATAGAGTAGCAAAATAGAAATCATATAGTTGATCACCTATAACTCCCATAGGGTCTATTACTTTTATTTTACCATTATTGATTATAAAGTTATGCACACCAAAGTCACCATGTATTAGGTATTTATCCACATTAAACTCTTTAATTTTATTTAAAGAATCATTAACTCTGTGCATATCTATATCAGGTATTTCTTTACTAGAATACATAACTTCATCATATAAGAATTGATACCATGTTTTATTATCTTCATATAAATATCCATATCCTTCATATTCATATGGTTTATATATATTACATATATCATATATTTGTTTAATTATATATTCAGTATTATATATACTATAATCTTTTTCTTTTACACCATCTATATATTCAAAACAAATATATTTTAATTCTTTATTTATATATAATACTTTTTGAAAACAATCATTACTATAATTATTAAAGAATTCTTCTTGTACTTCTAATGTATGATTATCCATAGTTTTAATTAAATATTTATTATCTATACTAAATACTATAGATTCAGTAGCGCCATCAGTATAATGTGTTATTTTATCTTCATTTACACTAATATTTAGTTTACATTGTAAATCATTTATTATAGTTTGTATATTTATTATTGGTTTACATTTCTTCATATATATGTCTGCCACAGGATTACCATCTATATCATGTGTTGATTCTATTTTATATTCATTAAATCCTAGTTTAGAGTATAAATGATGTGCTCTTAAATTACTAGAAAAAACTACTAAAGTTAGTTCTTTTAAATTAATAGTATTAAAAGCATAATCAATTATTTTATGTAAGCATTCTGAACCATATTTTTTATTTTGCATATCTTTAGTAATACATATACCTATTTCTGAACTATTATTATTGATATCTTTTAATTCTATATTACCTATAAATTTATTAGTATTTTTTTCTATCATAGAAAAAATAAAATTGTTATTGGTATTATCTTTATTATTTCTTATCCATTCTAATTCTTGTTCCTTTGTATAATTATTTTTTTCAGTAGATATTAATTTTTGAACATCTATATCATTTATCATTAATAGGTAGTCATCTAATAAATATTCACTTAATTTAACATAATATATATTTTTAGATTCCATAACTATATCATATTTATCCATATTATCACCTTAATTCTATAATTATTATACTATATAAAAAATCTATGTAAACATATTTTATATATATTATTTTTATGATATATTTAATATAATGATGAATATGAAAAATAGAATAATAATAATTAGTTGTATAGTAGTATTAATAATTATTATATTTATTATAGGTAAAGGGAATAGTAATAATGATAATAATTATAATAGTAATTCAAACAGTAATACTATGGGTAGTAATATATTAAGTAATTCTAATATAATTAGTAATCCTAACAGTAATATAGTAAGTAATAGTAATGTTGTATCTAATTCAAATAGTAATCTTATATCAAATAATATTACAAGTAATAATACAATAGTAAGCAATTCAAATAATGCTGTAAGTAATCAGGCTAATAGTAATAAAAAAAGTAATAAAACTAGTCAAGTTACTAGTAATAAGAAAAGTAATAGTAATAAAATTTCAAATAGTAATAAACAAAGTAATAGTACTACAACATATACTTGTCCTAAAGAATATACATTAAATGGTGATAAATGTACTATAACTGAAGATGCATTATTAGGATGTCCAGAAGGATTACATAAATCAACAGGTGGATGTATTAGCTTTAGTGAAAAAATTAATACAGATACACAAAGTTGTGATGAAAATCAAGTTATGATAAGACAAATTGGTTTTGGTGTACCAGATGAATATTATTGTTATCCATTACATGATGAAATATTATATTGTTATGATAATGATGCTAAATTAATAAATGGTAAATGTATTAAAACAATAACTGCTACAAAAAAATAAAGAAATCCTTAATTGGATTTCTTTTCATATTCATAATTAGTATTTACTTCTACTACTTTAATTTTATCTAAATTACTATCAAATTCTATTGTAGTAGTTGGGTAGGTAAATGCTTGTGTAACTATATCTTTAGGATTTGGTTTAGTTTCTTCTACATATATAACAACATTCTTACTATTACTAGATACTTTTGTTACTTTTATACTATATCCTCCAGTAGAATGCTCTCCTGATGCTACAGTAACAATAGTTTTATTATCTTTGGTATCTACATAATAACCTCTATCTTTATAATTATTATTATATTCTTCATTAGTTATTTTATATTGTAATTCTTTTTCTTTATCTATTATTTCATATAATATATTTTTTTGTTTATCATTTAAATCTTTATTAGTAATTGATAATTCATTATCATCTTTATCTTTAAATAATTCTTTTATAAATTCTTTATATTCTTTTTTATTATCCTTAGTAAAACTTTTTTCTTTAATTGGATTACAAGGCGCTTTAACACATACTATAATATCACTTTTATCTATTTCTAATTTATTATTTTTTTCTTTAATATCATATATATTTATATTATCACTATAATGAATTATATGGTTACTTGATTCTTCATTTTTACATCCACATACTATTAATAATAATAATATAGCAAATAATAATTTCTTTTTCATACATACTCCTTTATATTAACTATTTACTTTTTTTTCTAAAAGACAAACTGATTCAACATGATAAGTATTAGGGAACATATCAAATGGTGTTATCTCTTTTATATTAAAATAATATTTTAATATATTTAAATCTCTTACTAGAGTCATTGGATCACATGATACATATACTAATCTATTTGGGTTCATTTTAATTATTTCCTTAATAGTTTTTTCATCTAATCCTGCTCTAGGTGGGTCTACTACTACTATAGTAGGTTTAATATTTACTTTATTAATTACTTTAGATACATCTTCTGCTATAAAAGATATATTATCTAAATTATTTAGTTCTTTATTCTTTTTAGCATCCTTAATAGCTTGTTTATTTATTTCTATACCTAATACTTCTTTACAATTATCTGATAAGTATATTCCTATAGTACCTGTACCACAATATAAATCTAGTATAGTATCATTACTTGTACTATTTACATACTCTTTTACTTTTTCATACATTTTATATGTTACATTATCATTTACTTGAAAGAATGATTCAAGTGATACTTCATATTTCTTATTACCAATAGTTTTTATAATTCTATCATTATAGTTATCTAATACATCAGTACCATTAGTTCTAAGTACTATTTTTTCACTAGTATTATCTATAGTTTTTATATAATCATTTAATTTATTATCTAATAATAAACATTTATTAATAGGTGTTATATCATTACTTTTTTTACTATAAAAACCAAATTTATCTTTATCTACTTGTAATGTTACTTTATTACGATAATTAAATTGTTTATCACTAGATACTATATTATTTATTTTTATATCTTCTTTTAAATATCTTTTAATAATATTTTTAATTTTATTTTCTTTATATATTAATTGTTCATCATAGGGTAGGTGTAATATATCACATCCTCCACATGTTTTATAATATGGACATATATTATCTATTCTTTTAGGATTAGTTTTAATATATTCTATTACTTCTCCCTCCATAAATTTCTTTTTGTCTTTTACTATATTTATTTTTACTATTTCATCTATCATAGTATTTGGTATAAAGCATATTTTATCATTTATTCTAGCCATACCTCTTCCTTGATGATCATAATCAATAATAGTTACTTCATACATAATGAACACCTCTTAAACCATTATATCATTAATTTGTAGATATAGGGTTTAATATATTATATATTTTATTACATATTAAATCATTATTAAGTATTTTGTCTTTTAATTCATTAAGCATTATATTATAATTATTATTTTCTTTGTTAAAACATTCATAATAAATATATTTTAAAGTATCATAAGATAATTTATTTATATTATTTAATAAGTATTTATTTTTATTATATTCTTCTCTAGTTTCAAATATATATTTTCTCTTATTTAATATTTTATATTCTATATTATACGTTTTTAACTTTTTTATTTTATTAAGTATTTGATATTCATTTTCTAACTCAAATGATGAAATCATTATACTTTCTTTATTATTATTAAATTTAAGTGCTACAACATTTCTAGTATCTGTAACTATAATACATGTACTATTTTTATTATTAGTTATTTCTGTTTTATTATATATTTCATTAAATAGATTATCATCTATTTTAATATTATTACTTATTATTTCAAGATATTTAGATGTATCTATTTTTATTATAGGTATTTTATTTATTTGTAATATATTATCTTCATCTGACCATTCATAAAAATCAAAATAATTTTTATTAAAATTTAAATATATATTATATACATAGTTCATATTAATCTCCTTTATTATTTATTATTAATATCATAATACCAGGTAATACTAATAAACATTCTATCCTTCTAATTATAAAGTAAACATAATAAGTAAAATTATACCCAATAGTTAGTAAATTAAGATAACTTATTATATATATTATTCCTATAGAAGTAAGTAGTATACCTAGTATATTAAATAGTGTTTTCATTAATCACCTAATTAATAATATTCTTAAAAAAAATATAAATGCTTTATAGATATGATATAATAGGGATAACAAGGTGATTGAATGAAAAAGAAAGTAGTAATTATAGGTGCTGGCCCAGCAGGATTATCGGCAGGATATGAATTACTTGATAAAAGTAAAAAGTATGATGTATTAATACTAGAAGAATCAGATAGTATTGGTGGTATATCAAGAACAGTTAATTATAAAGGAAATAGAATGGATATTGGTGGACATAGATTTTTTTCTAAAAATCCTAAAGTAGTAGATTTTTGGAATAAAATAATGCCATTACAAGGAAGTCCATCTTTTGATGATAAAAAATTAGGTAGAGAAAAGAATATTGCAGAAGTAGGACCAGATCCTGAAAAAGAAGATAGAGTAATGTTAGTAAGAAATAGAATATCAAGAATATATTATTTAAAGAAGTTTTTTGATTATCCTATTAGTTTTAAATTACAAACATTTACAAATATGGGATTAGGCAGAACTATAAAAAGTGGTACTAGTTATATAAAAAGTATGATAGTAAAAAAAGAGGAATCATCATTAGAAAACTTTTATATAAATAGATTTGGTAAACAATTATATAGTATGTTTTTTGAAAAGTATACAGAAAAATTATGGGGTAGACATCCAAGTGAAATATCTGCTGATTGGGGTAGTCAGAGGGTTAAAGGATTATCTATTATGGCAGTTATTAAAGATATGTTACATATAAATAAAAAGAAGGAAACATCTTTAATAGAAGAATATGTATATCCTAAGTATGGTCCTGGACAATTATGGGAAACTGTAGCTAGTGAAATAGAAAAAATGGGTGGTACTATAAAAAAGAATCACTCAGTTAAGAAGATTAATGTAAAAGGTAATAAGATTGTATCAGTGACTGCTAATGTAGGTGGAAAAGATGTTGAAATAAAAGGAGATATATTTATATCTAGTATGCCACTTAAAGATTTAGTGTTAGATATAGATGCTAAAATACCTAAGAAAGTTAAAGAAATTGCTAAAGGATTACCATATAGAGATTTTGTAACTATAGGTTTACTTGTTAATAAATTAAACTTAAAAAATACTACAAAGATTAAAACATTGAATAATATTGTTCCAGATTGTTGGATATATGTACAAGAACCTGATGTAAAACTTGGAAGAATACAAGTATTTAATAACTGGAGTCCATATATGGTTGAAAAACCAGAAGAGACAGTATGGATAGGACTAGAATATTTTTGCAATGAGGGCGATGAATTTTGGAATATGTCTGATTCAGAATGTATTAAGTTTGCTACTGATGAATTAATTCATATGGGAATAATAGATGAAGAAGATGTATTAGATGCACATAGAGAAAAAGTAAAAAAAGCTTATCCAGCATATTTTGATACATATGAAAATATAGATGAAGTTATTAAATATGTTAATAAATATGATAATCTATATTGTGTAGGTAGAAATGGCCAACATAGATATAATAATATGGATCATTCTATGATTACTGGATTTGAAGCAGCTTCAAACATTATGACAGGTAGAAAAGATAAAGAGAATGTATGGAGTGTAAATACTGAAAAAGAATATCATGAAAGTAAAGAAGATAATCATGATAAAAAAGATAAACCAAAAAAAGAAGAAAAAAAAAAGAAAAAAATAAATAGTCTTATTCCTGTAACATTAATAGTACTATTTGAATTATTAATATATTTTATTACACCTTATATAAAACATAATAATGAATTTATTATATCTTTAATAATATTATCTAGTGTAGGATATATAATGTATTGTAAAGATAAAGATGATTTTAATATTAGAAGTTTTACATGTTATTTAATGATTATAGGAGTATTAGTTAGAACTTTATATATGTTAAAAACTAATATATATATTAGACAACATGATGTTGAAACATTAGATAGTAATGGTCATTTAGCATACATTTATGAATTATTTAAACTTGGTAAATTACCTTTTAGAAATGATTGGCAATTTTATCAACCACCATTATTTCATATATTAGGTGCTCTATGGTTAAAGTTTAATACTTTAATAGGTATAAAAATGGATAGGGCATTAGAAGGTATACAAGTTCTTACTGTTATATTTTCATCAATTACTATGATATATGCATATAAAATAGTAGATAAAATAAAAATAGGGGATAAATATAAATTACTTATAAATTCTTTTATGATATTTTATCCAACATTTATAATATTATCTGGTAGTATAAATAATGATTGTTTACTTGTTATGCTTGAGTTTGCTATTATATATCATTTAATTAATTGGTATGAAAATAGTAATTGGTTAAATACAATAATACTTGCTATAGTTACTGGATTATGTGTAATGACTAAACTTAATGGTGCTATTATGGCAGTACCTATACTATATATATTTATTAAAAAATTTATAGAAAGTTTTAAATATGATAAAGATAAGTTACCAAGTATATTTAAAAAGATAGTTATATTTGGTATTATATCTCTTACTATAGGATTATGGTTTCAAGTAAGAGGGTATATATTATTTGATAAAGCTGAAGTACCAGAACCTTCAGATTTTACTAAAGTAAGTAGTTATACTATTAAAGATAGATTTATAAGTCTTGATTATAAGTCATTATTAAAAAATCCTTATTGTTATATTCCTGGTGAATATAATATATATACATATCTTATTAAATCATCCATATTTGGTGAATATAATTTTAATTTTAATGGTATGTATGCAATTATGTATTTATTAGTAAATTTTATATTAATTATTTTATCTACAATATATATATTTAAATATATATTTAGTAAAAAGAATGTAATATTAAATGTTTTATTGTTTACTTGGTTAATAAATATTATTAGTTTTTATTTATTTAATATTAAATATCCATTTTTTTGTAGTATGGATTATAGATATATAGTACCTACAGTATTAACTGGTATTGTATTACTTGTATATGGTTCAAGTAAATCTAATAAATATGTTAATTTATTTATAAATTGTTCTATATGTATATTTACAATATTAAGTATATTGTTTACATTTTTAATAAAGTAAAAAGGAAGTATTATTTACTTCCTTTTTCTTTTACTATAATTTTCATTGATGCTTTTAATTTAGTATTTGGAATTGATACTGTTACAATAGTAGTACCTTTTGTTTTTGTTGTTACTATTCCTTCACTAGATACACTAGCTACATTTTCATTTGATGATTTCCAATCAAGATTTAATGTATATTTATTTGAACCATTAATACTTGGTATTATATTAAATGCATCATTACCAACAAATAATACTTTTTCTTTAGGAGTAATCACTAAAGTTTTTAATTCTAGTTTAACTACTTCAACAATAATCTTTTTAGTTTTTTTAGTTTTTTTGCTTTTTACTGTTATAGTAGCAGTTCCATTGCTTTTACCTATAATTTTTCCTTTTTCATCTACTGAAGCAACTGCTTCGTTATCACTTTTCCATTCATAATTTGTATTTAAATCTAATTTACCTTTTTCGTAAATTACTTCAGTATAATTATATCCTTGTACAAGATTCATACGTTCTTTACTTAAACTATATGAGTTCTTTTCTAGCCATAGATTGTATCCAAAGTAACCAATAACTGCTATTATGATTCCATATACAGCAAGTAACATAAAGTTAAATGGTCTTTTACTTCTTCTAACTTTTCTTTCAAATTCTTCAGGACCTATAGTTTTAGGATGTTCTGTTCCATCACTTATAAGTTCACCTGCAGTAGGTTGTATTCCTACTGGTGCTGAAATAATTTGGACTGGTATTGGTTGAACTTGTTGCATTGGTGGTTGATTAAAGTTAACCATATTATTAGTAGGTGGGGCATATGAAGGTGCAACTGTAAAGTTACCATTTGTATTATAACCACCACTATTTAAAGTATCAAAATTATTACCATAGCTACTATATCCACTATTATTGTAAGCTACTGTGTTATTGTCATACATTCCATTGTCATAGTAATCATTGTATCCATATCCATCATCATAACCATATTGATCATTATAATTATTCATATCTTCATTAAATACATATTCATCATTATAGTTTTCAGGTAAATCATCAGTTTTTGCTTGTTGTGTATATAGTGAAATATCTTTACTATTTTGTATTTGATCTTCATACGAACTTATTCCTTCTGAATCATCAATATATCCATTAGATACTTGATTATATTGATCAACAACTGCAGTAGGATTGTTTATACTTTTATTAATATTACTTTGACTATCTTCAAAAAAATCTCCTGTAGGCATATCATATGCTTGATTATCAACTGGAGTATCATTTACTGGAATATCTGTTACATCTGTTTGTGTATCTATTGTATTATTATTATATTCATTATTCATATTTCCAACCCATTCTTCCTATTATATACTTTACTATTCTATATATGATTTTACACTAAATGTGTATAAAAATCAATATAATTTTATATATGCTAATTTGAGTATATAATAAAAAAGAGCAGTGAAAGTTAGTTACTTTCTACAGCTCCTTTTTTTTCAAAATAATTATTTATTTCGTCAATATTAATTGATTCTTTGTTACCTGACTTTGTTTCTTCTAGTTCTAATGTTGTTCCATCATATCTATCTCCAATTACAGTAAAGTATGGAGTACCTAATACATAAGTATCATTTATTCTATTACCTATAGATAATCCATCTCTATCATCTAATATACAATTTATACCTTTACTTTGTAATTTTTCATATAAAGCATATGCTTCATCTTTTTTATTTTCTTTATATATAATTTGTACTTTATATGGTGCAACAGATAATGGTAATGAGAATCCTTTTATTTTATTATCTTTAGTTATAATGTTATTTTCAATACATACAGCAACTATTCTACCTAATCCTATACCATAACATCCCATATAATATGGTTTTTTATCTCCATTTTCATCAATATACATTAAATCCATAGATTCAGAATATTTAGTACCTAATTCAAAATTATTACCTAATTCTACTGAATTATATTCTTTTAGTGAATTAATATCTTCAACACCAAATGCTTTAATAAAAGTATCTTTATCCTCAAATTCAAGTACTTCTTTATTCATACCTATATTTTTTTCTTCATCATATAGTATTATATCTTCTCCTAATTTAGTAATTGCTTGGAATTCTTCGGATACTCTTCCACCCATAGTTCCTCCATCACTAACTACTGGAATAATATTAATACCAATTCTTTTGAAGATATTTAAATATACATCATGCATTTTATTAAAAGTTTCATGCATACCATTTTCATCTTTATCAAATGAATATGCATCTAACATTATAAATGTTCTTGGTCTAAATAGGAAACCTCTAGCTCTTTTTTCTTTTCTAAATTTTTCTCCTATTTGATAATAAGTAGTAGGTAATTGCTTATATGATAATAATCTATTAGCACCAAATATAGTAGCACATTCTTCAGCAGTAGGTGCTAAACCATATTCACCAAAGTTATTATCTAAAGTGAACATTATATCGTTTTCTTTAGTATATTGATCCCATCTATTAGATTGTTCCCATATTTTCTTTGGTTGTAATTTTGGCCATTCTGTTTGTATGCAATCTGCTTTATCTAATTCATCTACAATTATATTTTCTACATTTTTAGTTAACTTAGTCCATAAGTTACCATATCCATATATACCACTTTCAAATTGATATAATTCTCCTAATTTAAGTAGTATATCTTGTCCTACATAATTTTCATCTACATCATTTAAATTTATTTTTTTAATATTTAATTTACTTAATTTCATAATTTCCTCCCTTAACTAATTTTTTTAATAAATAATAGTTACTCGGTCGCATACTATATATCATATAAATCCTCCTAACAAAAAAAGGATGGTTATAAGGAGTCTATATTAGACGGTACCATCCTTTTGTACTTAATTAATATAACGGCTTACACCGTGAGTGTTTGCACTCCACTTAGAGGTAGGAATTTATACTATATTTATTATCTTCCACCAACCGATAACTCTCTATAAAACAATCATATAAATTATGTCCTCGTCATTGCTTTAATAATTTAAGCATATTTTAATATATAATTATCTTTTTGTCAACTAACTATTATTGTTGTTATTATTGTTATTGTTGTTATTATTATTGTTATTGTTAGATGAACCTCCGCCACTGCTTCTACCACTACTACTGCTATAAGAATGAGAACTTATATAGTCATAATCTGGAAATACTGTAAATGTATTTCCAACTATACTTATGGAGTTAAAGTCTGGTAATTTAGGTTGTGCAGGTATAGATTTTAAACATTGATTATTAGTAGATAATCCTATCATATTTTTAGTAGTAAATAATTGATTTTCAGGACTAGCTAATAAAAAGTCAAATATTTCATCTAATTGATTATTATTAAGATGAAAATATTTAGTTAGTTCAGTACATCTCTTTTTTATTATTATCTCATTATAAGTTTCTGGTTCTATATTATACATTTTTATCCTCCATATCTATATAGTAAAATTCAATATTTTGAAATGGTAAATTTATTGCTTGTATATGATAATATGCATTATTTTTATGCTTAGTATAATGATAATCTCTTAGTGCGTTAGTTGTGAAAAATAAATTATTAGGTTTATCTTGTGAATATTCATTTTTATATAATTTAAGTAGTGGCATTAAATCTAATTTATAATAACCATCTTTATCTGATATATTATTTGCTAAAACTCTTTTAAATACTTGATGAGTCATAACATGTCTTTGTTTAGTTCTTCCTTCATCACCATATGTTATTAAATCACCTGAGAGTAACATTATATATAATGTATTACTTTCTGGATAATCACATTCTTCATCTAATATATTATTTTTTACATATATTGATACATTACTATTATTAGATATATATACTATATCTCTTTTTTTCTTTAATATTTGTGATTCTAATTTATATTCAATATTATCTACTTTTAATATGTATGAATTAGTATCATATATATATTTTAATCTTTCATCTGTACTAATTATTTGTTCTAGAGTAGGGTAGTTATTATTATTTTCTTGTGGTACATAGTTAATAGATTGTTGTGGATGCATAAGTGATACATAGTTATATACACTATAATCATTATCTTCATCTTCAGGATATTTATCATTAGCTTTTTTATATAATTCTTGTTGTAATTTACATGTATATGATTTATTAGATTTATATAATTTTTTTACAAATGGACATCCTGTTTTACATAAGTATAAATATTTACATTTACTACATTCATCATTAAACCCTATATTATTATGTATCATAAATATTTTACTTTTAGCATTATTCATAATATCTTCTACAGAATCAGTATATATATTTCCATAGTAGAAGTCTTTATTTTTTTGACCTCTTACACAAGAGTATATATCACCATTCTTTTCTAATAGAAAGAATTTTTCTCCACAATTATTGCAATTAGTACAATATTCTGGACCAAATTCTGCAAACCAAGGACCATTTACTCCTTTATCTAAATTAGTACCATCAAATTCTTTATGCATTCTTTCAAATAGTTTTACTTGTTCATCTTCAGTAAGTGCTGTAAGTATACCATTTGAATTATAATCAAAACCTATCATAAAATTAAAATCATTCATATCTAGACAAGTATTTTTATCTAAATATTTAATATCTTCAACTATTTCATCTATTAAGTCATAATGTTGTTTAAATATAGTAGCTGATACTTTTTTATGATTAGGTAAATCACTTAATAATTCTATATTTTTATATATTTTATCTAGTGTTTTACCATTACCTTTAGTAACTCTATATTCATTATGTAATGATAATGGTAAATCTAGACTACCACTTATAGATACATTAAACTCTTTTATAGTATCTATATGTTTATCAATATTATATAAATTAGTTTTTATATGTGGAGTTCCTACTTTAAATCCATTATTTTGTATTAATTCTTTATTAGTATCATAGTAATTACTAATATATTCTATAATATCATGAAAATCTTTTTTTGATAGGGTAGTAACTTCTCCACCATGTAATGATATATTAAATGGTATTACATTACTATCTTTAAATTTTTTTATAGCATATTCTAGTGTTTCTAATGGTTTATGATTTGTATTAATGTCTTTAGTATTATCTTCTAAATAACAGTATTTACATTGCATATTACAATTCATAGTAGGAACATATAATAAGTGTATAAATTTATTTTGTATTTCTTCGTTCATATTATCACCAATTGTTAGTATTTTATTATTTGTGTTGGACTTTCTTTAAATGCTCTTTCATTTACATATGTATTACTAGGTATTCTTATAGTTTTTAGTGAATTACATCTTCTAAATGCAGAACTTCCTATTTCTATTAATGAATTAGGTATTTTAACATCACTTAATGAGCTACATCCATAGAATGCATGCCCACCAATTCTTGTTACCCCATAAGGTATTTCTATACTTTCAAGTGAAGTACAATTTTCAAATGTATTACCTCTTATTTCTGTTATTTTAGAAGGTAATTTTATATTCTTTAATGCAGAACAATTTTGAAATACTTCTCCATGGATTTCAGTTATATTATCATGTAAATTTACTGTTACTAATGATGTACAATTTGTAAATGTATTACCTTGTATTACAGTAACTTTAGATGGAATAGTAATACTAGTTAAAGATGTACATCCTTTAAATGCACCACCACCAATAGTTTCTAATGATTCAGGTAATTCTATATTATTTAAACTAGTTGCTCCATCAAAAGCATGCCCATTAATAGTAGTTAATGTATTAGGTAATGTAATATTACTTAAACTAGTACAATTTTCAAAGGCATGCCCACCAATAGTTTTTAAATTACTTGGTAAATTTATTTCTACTAATTTTTTATCATTTTTAAATGTATAACCATTTATTTCTTCTAAGTTATTTGGTAATGTTATTTTTTCTAAGTTATTATTATTTTCAAAAGCATGACCATTTATTTGTACAATAGTATCAGGTATTATTATTTCTTTTGTTTTTTTACTTTTAGCAAATGCATTTCCTCTTATTATAGTAACATCTTTACCTTTATATTTAGAAGGAACTACTACTTTTTCTTCACCACGTATTCCTGGTACATAATATTTAATACTATAACCAGTATCATTTTTTTCATATATATAGAATGGTTTTAAGAAGGGTACAATAGATATTACTAATGTTGCAAGTATAATTGTTATAGGTACATATTTTTTACTATTTAATGTATTACTATCACATATATTACTTACTATAGTAGATATTTTTTCATTAGGATTTTTCTTAACTTTTTGTAGTATATAGTAATCATTATCAAATATTGTTTTTATAAAATAATATATAATGAAGTTTACTATAAATAGAAGTATTCCAAGTACAATATTTAGTCTTACAATAAATACAGCTGCTACTATAAGCATATTAATAATACTATATATTATTGTTAATATTAAATTTCCTTTAAATGTTTGTTTTAAAGAAGAAGTATGTGGTTCTATACCATATTTAATTAATTCTTCTTTTATTTTAATATCAGCAATTTCATCTATTTTACCTGTTATATATCTTTGATCTGGTGTAGCATCAGGTAATTTTGGTTGTTTTGGTTGTTCTGGTTGTTCTGGTTGTGTATTTTGTACTTGTTGATTATTAGGTACAGTATATTCTAGATTTCTATCTATTACAGCACCACATGTACCACAAAATTTATCTGTATCTTTTATAGATCCTCCACAATTTTTACAAAAATTCATTAACTTTTCACCTCATTATATATAATTATATAATATAATGAAAAAAAATACCATTATAATGATATAATAATTATGAAAGGAAGCGATTAACGCAAATAATATAAGAGATGATATTCTTTTTTTAGCATTCAATCAATATAATAAGAAATATGTACATGATACTTATGGACCAGATACATATGATTGTGCAGGTTATGTATGGTATATTTATAAAAAATTACTTGGTATTGATATTTTTAAGGATGGATATGGTAAATCTACAACTACTAAGATTATGACTAGTAGTTATGGTAATATATATTTATATAAAACTAAAATAAAAGATATAAGTTTAATAAAAAAGGTGATATAGTATTTTTACATAGGCAGTCTTTAAAGGATAATGAACCAAAATTAAATAATAAATATCCTGGTCATTGTGGTATATATATTGGTAATAATGCATTTATACATGCATCAGGAACTGAAAAAAGAATAGTAATAAGTAATTTTAATAATGAATATTGGTATAAAAAAATAGTAGGATTTAAAGATTATGAAGAAGAAATGAAATTAGTTAAAAGCAAGTTCAACATCTAAATCTTGATTATTTATTGATACATAAAGAAATATAAAACCAGAGAGTGCTACAAAAAGAGAACCAAGAAAAGATAAATATACTAATCTTTTCTTTTTTTGTGAATCAGATGGTTTTAAATTTCTTAAATCATCTATAGAACTTTTAAGAAAATATAAATAAACAATAACTAATATAGAAAAAATGAGTATCATTATATGTTGATAATTATTTTTACTATTTATATCATTATATATATAGTATTTTCTTTCTAATGAGTTTGAATACCAGCTAAGTATTATTATTCCTATATATATAATCCAAATATAATCTTCAGTTTTTAACTGTTTTAACTTATTA
Source organism: uncultured Erysipelotrichaceae bacterium (assembly GCA_902795975.1). Next base: position 8,773 of record CADBNE010000051.1, on the reverse strand, counting down.
TTTATATCTTCATAATTCATATTAAAGTATATAAAAATGTGCATAAAGTTATGCACATTTTTCTTACTTAGTTAGTATTTTTTGTTTTTGTTTAGTAGATAAATAATATTCATGTATTGTTTCAAATCCGTCCATATATTCAAATTTTCTTATTACAGATTCCATTGTTTCTTTATAATATGGATTTCTTACTGTTTTTATTACTTTACCATCTACAAATTTTATTTCTGGTATTTCTATATCTAATAATAATTCTAACCATGCCGCAGCTAATCCTCTATGACAAAATTGTTCACTACTTTCATAACATAACATTACGGAGTTATCAAGGCCTTCTAATATTTCTTCAGGATTTAAATTTCTTAATACTTGAAAGTAATATTGTTCTGCATAGAATAGATTATTTATTTCTTCACTTCTATAACCTATATTGTCTTTCCATATTTTCCAAAATTGACGATTAGGCGCTAAAGATGGATAACTTTTTCCTTGCCAATTTTCACTTTTACCTTTATCAAAAGATATAGAATAAGCATCTAAATGTAATTCATTTTCAATATTATATTCTTTGTAATTACAAGTTGCTAACATACAAAACCTCCCATATAAATTTTAATTTTCTTCGCTAATTACATTTTCTAAGAATATTCTCTTATTAAATGCTCCATTTTTTTCTTCTTTTTTAGCACGTACTTCTTCTAATTCTTCAAAAGTATTTCCATTTAACTTGCATAGTGCTTTAACTACTTCTAGTACATCAGCTAATTCTTCTAATCTTGTTTCTTCATTAGATTCAATAACTTCATTACATTCTTCTAATAATTTATTTTCTAGATTTTTTTTATAATCTAATTCAGATAAAGTACTTATCATAGGCATTTTACCTTGTGCTTTTATTATATCAGGTATATTATCTCTAACTAATTTTTTATATTCTACATAATCCATATTATCACCATTGTAATTATAGCATATAATAAATTTTTAGAAAAGATGTTGACAAGTATACTTTGCATATGATATATTAATATTGCCAAGTTAACTTGGTATGGAGGCTTTATGAATAAGGAAGAAATTTTAGAAATAAGTAAAAAAGAAAATAAGAATAAAGATTTATATGCTATAGAAGTAGAGGCTAAAGCTTGTAAGGTTGCATCAGTTAGTATGGTTCTTTTAGCATTTATATATTTTACGTATGAGATAATTTCAGGAAAAGGTAGTAATCCAGCATTTTATTCATTAATAACTATATTTAATGCTATATTATATGGATATAAAGCGATAAAGATAGAGAAAAATAGAAAACTAAATATGTTTTCATTTATAATATGGTCATTATTAACTATTATGTTAATACTTACATATTTTAAGATTATATAATTATGAAAAATGAATTAGTATTAAAAAATAGATTAAAAGAGGTTAGAGCTTTAAAGAAAATATCTCAACAAGAATTAGCTGATATGGTAGGAGTATCTAGAAATACAATAAGTTCATTAGAGACAGGTCAATATGAACCAACTGCTAAATTAGCTTTCATTTTATCTATAGCACTAGATATGAAATTTGAAGAATTATTTTATTTTTAAAAAGCGAAATATTTCGCTTTTTTTATGTTATAATATTAAATGTATAGAGGAGGAATAAATAATGAAAAAATTTTTAGCACTAAGCATATGTTTAATGTTAGCTGTATTTATTACTACAGGATGTGGTAAGGATACTAAAGAAAATACTAGCCCAGCAAAAGAAAGTAATAAGACAGAAGAAGTTAAATCTAAAGGTAATTGTTCAGTATTTGAATGTATTGAAAAAACAACAGGTAAAGATACATTAGAAGATATGAATAAATTAATTGGATTTGAAGGAACTGTATTAAGAGAAGGAACTGGATGGAAAACTTATAGTTGGAAATTAAATGATACTGATTCAGTAGAAACAACTTTCTATTCAACTTCATCTACTACAAAAATTAATTTTAAAGATGATAGAATAAAAAATAGTAAAGTATCTTTTGCTAAATATGATGAATTAAAGAAAGCTTTAAATAATAGAGAATCAATTTCTTATGATAAAGTTAAAGAATTATTTGGTGGAGAAGAAGGTACTTTAGTAGAAAAAGATAATTATAGTAATAAATATAGATGGGTTAATGCTGAAGGTGGATATTTAAATGTAAGCTTTAATTCAGATAAAACTAAATGTACTATGGTAATGGGTAGAATGTAAAAAAATAACCAATAGGTTATTTTTTTTAGCTTAATGTTAATGTACCAGAATCAATAGGTAAGTTAGCATAGTTAGCATCAGTTAATGTAAATGTTCTAGTAGCACCTACAGGATTTTCTACTTCAACAGTAGAAGTACTTGTAGTCATAGTAGTACTTTGAACAGTATTATCAAATTCATGTTCTCCATCAGATGATGTTTGCTTATAGTAGATAGTAGGGGCATTAGTAGGTGCAAAAGGAACATTATTAAATACTGCATTACCATTAGAATCACTTGTAATAGGTGTACCATATTCAGTACCATTAGAATCAGTTCTTACAAATGTAGCGCCTTCTATAGGAGTTCCTTCAGCTGTACCTGTGTCAGTTACATGTAAAGTTAATGTTCCTGTAGCAGATATTGTAAATGCATAACTATTTGTACCATCTTCAATATCTACTTCATTAGGAGATATACTAGCATTATCATATCCAGTTACAGTTGCTTCTACATCATATGTACCATTAATTACATCAGCACTACCTGTACCATTAGTGATTGTAATTATTTTTTCCATAAAATTAATTCTCCTTTCTCTATGGGAAGATTATTATAATTATAATCAGTTAATATAAAGGTAGTAATAGTAGGTATAGATATATAACTTCCATTAAACACAAAGGTATATATGTCTTGATTAATATATATTACTCCATTTAATATATCATTATTTAATGTAGCTTTAATTTTATAATAACAACATTTTTTTAAACATATATTTATATAACCATTATATGTAGTACATTCATTTATTAGTTTATTATTTATATCATATATTTTTATATTTGCTTGGTATATATTTTTATAACCAGTACCTATAAATTTAAGCGTTACTTCTTTCATAAAATTACCACCTTTCAATTTATAATATTCAGTTTACAAATAATGAACATAATAAATTAATTAAGTACAAAAAAACAATAGTTAAACTATTGTTTAGTGAATGTAAATTTATATACTAATATTTTTTATCTATAAAATAATCTTTTATTGTTTTGTATTTTGTTAATTTTTTTGAAACAATGTCAGTTATTTCAGTATCTTTAGATACTTTAAAATTTAATAAATCACTGTATATTATTCTCATGCCTTTATCTTTTGTACAATAATTATTATCAGATAGTTCAAAAAAGAATAGGGAAGCTAGTAAACTCTTCAAATTTTCTTTATTTCGAATTGATAAGTAATTTTTTGAATCTGTAATATACATAAATGAATCAGGATCTATTATTGTTATGTATTCTTTTCCTAATACTACATTATGATATCTAATATCATCAGTTAATATGTGATTATTTGAAAAAAATATAAATAATTTTTCTAATTCGTATAAATTATTAACTAAATAATCTACATTCTTTTCTAATAAATTAGTTTCATCAGCAATACAATATTTATATGAGTAAGCATCTGTTTTAAATTCTTTTTTTAGTGAATATTTAAATATAGATTTAGTATATATATTAATTAATTTAATAAAATGTGGATTATCTATATTTACTAAAAAATTAAATCTATCTAATTTAAGTTTTCCAGCTTTTGGAGCACATTTAGTATATATTTTAAATGCTATATCATTATCTTTATATACATTACCACATGATCCACTATTTATATATTCCATTTTTTTAGTATTTATTTTTATTCTTGATTTATCTTTATCGTAGTAAGTCATTTTATCCCTCTTTAGTGAGGTATATTATAACATTACTAAAAAAAAATAACAATAAAAAATATGTTAATATGATATAATAAAAAAATATATAAGGGTGATTTTATGTTATTAGTAGCAGATGATAAAGTGTTTATTCAATCAATTGATATTAATTATATTTTAGATAATTATAATGAATATGATATTCCAGAAGAATTAATAAAAATAAAAATATTAGATGATAATAAATTTATTAGATTAAATGAATTAGAAACCATTAATTTTGTATTGAATGATAAAAATATTATTAAATTTAATGATTTTATAGATATGTCAGATGTAGAAGTTCATTTGTTTCTTGAAAATCAAATCCACAGTATAGATAGATATATTTATAATAATTTATATGATAGTATTCCTAACCCTTTAGATAGTTCTTTAAAGAAATCACAAGAAGAAATGACTTTATTAGATATATTACTATTAATGGCAGATAGAAATATTTATAGTTTTGATTATGTAATTAACAATATAAATAAGTATCCTATAGAGTTAAGAAATACCGTTTATAAGTATAAAAATTTTATAAAATTAAAAGAGGAATTATTTTTTAAAAAAGAGAATATAGATTTAACAAAAGATATTTTAAAATATCGTTATTCGAAAAAAGAATTAAGAAAAATATATAATGAAATTATAAATGATGAATTGTCTTTTGAAGAATTATGTCCTATTAAAGAACAATTACAAGTTATATTTAGTAGAATAGATTATACTCCTGAAATACAAAATATAATTCTTTCAATAAATAGATTAAGTAAGAATAATGATATTAGTTTTATTAATGATGATTTGATGGAATCGTTACTAAAAATAGATGGATCAAAGTCTAAATTTGAGAAAAATGTTTTTTCATTATGGGAAGATATATATGTTATAGGTTATAAATATTTATTAAATGATTCTACAAAAATGTTAGAAGTTGATATTGAGAGAACAAAAAAATATTTAAAATATAATATAACTGATATAACAATAAAAGAAATAGAAAAATATAATACTGAATTAAGTAATATAATGATGTTATTAAGTAAATATAAATTTTTTGAAGGAAATAAAATAAATCATGAAATAATTACTAATATATGTGCATATTTTTACTTAAAAATAGAAAGTTTTAATTATGATTATGAATTATTATATAAAATAGTAAATGATATTTATAATGATTCAAATATAAATAATAATAATTTAAAAGAAGAAATAACTAGTAATAATGTTTATATGTTTAGTATTTCTATTAAATTATTTGAGAAGTTATATGAAAAATATAATAATGTATCTAAAACAAAAAAACTCTTAAAATAAGAGTTTTTTATTTATTTAAATGTTTGAATTATTCAAACTAATTATTAAGTGGTGCGAACGACGAAGTGGTTTACAACTCACCCGCTAAAGACGATTGATTGATATCAATCACTATATTCATTTTACTATAAATTTTAGAAATTAAAAGTACTTTGATAATTTTTCTAAAAAAAGAAAATACTTCAAACGAAGTATTAACTATTTTGTTCTAAACGATTGATTACTATTTGTTGTTTGATTCTCTTTACCAATCTGTAATTCTATTTTCTTTAAAAGCATATCAGCAATTAATTTATTACCAATTGTATTAGGATGGAAATCCATAGGTGCACAATAATCCTTTAAAAACGTAATATCGCAATATTCAACATAATCATATTTTTCTGCTGCCTCTTGTAGCATTCTGTTATATAGATTTATTACTTCCATAAATTTATTAACATATTTCGTGTTTTTATTTTTCATTTTTTCTTGAAGGAATATTAGTTTTTGAATCTTATCATATAATGGAGAATAATAATAACTCATTGCATACACTTTAGTATTTGGATTTAATTGATGAAGTAATTGCCAATTTTTTTCTACATTACTAATACATTGTTCTATCAAAGGCTTAATATCTTTTGGTAGTTTTTCTCTAACTTTTCTATCCGTTAACTCAACGGGGCCTGCTTGTATATATGTAAAAAAATCATTTGGGCCACCATGATATAGAAAAATAGGATTACTAGAATTAATATATATATTCTTTAGTGTATTTTTATGGTCACTTGAATTAATGATTATTGTATTTTTAAACTTTTTAGGTACAACTAACTTAAACAATATATTGGCATTCCTTAATGAATCTATTGACTGTAATTGAATATTTTTTATTGAAGCCAAAGTAGCATTTTCATTTAATGCTTTTTCCAAGTCCCATGTATGATTTTTATTTAATTTAGACATATTAAAGCCTGATACATTAAAACCATCATTTTGTAATCTACTTAATATAATATCATAATAACCTATATGTTCCTTGTTTTCTTTAGGAAACGGCATTCCTAAAGATGAGATTCCACAAAATAGATTAATATTTTCCATATACATCACCCTTTATTTATGTCTTTTCATATCATTCAAATCTTTTGCTATATTGTTGTCAGTTGAGCCTCTATAAAAATCAAATGGATATCTACCTTTTAAATAAGTTTTTATAAAATCAATGAAATAGTTATAATTTCCTGTTTTACTTTCATATTTTTTAGCAATTTCATCAATAACATCTTTTATATCATTTTTAGAATAATTTGTACCATTTACATCATTATCATTACTCATTTGGAATAATATTCTGTCTAAATCAATCATTAAATCTCTAATGAAATAATTATCAATTATTTTGTTTTCTATTTCTGCTAGAAAATGATAATATTCTGCTTGATTATAATGTGGATCTGGAATAATACTTCCACTAGGTGCTTTATAAAATGCTTGTCTAGGAAATGATGGTACATATGTAACATTAGCAAATGTAGCTCCAACTTTTTTTATTTTTGAGTTCATAAACATATCAGTAAGTGCTGTATTAACTATTCTAGGTGCTCCACATAAATAGATTTGGGTATTTGAATTATTATTTCTATTATTATTTTGTATTAATTCAAGTATAGCATTTATGCCATATATATCTCTATCAACCGAACTAAAAATATTTGGAATAGATAAAGAACCATGTCTAGTTACAACATCTAAAAATGATCCTGTTCCTAAATTCAAAATTACTATATTTGCATTTGATTTATTTGTATCAAATATAATGTCTTGTATCTTTTTTTCAGAACCACCTGCAAAGAATTCATTGATTTCTTCTTCTGTTAATAGTGGATTTCCAGTTTCTATTGCTCGTTTATAATCAGCTATATTCCAATTATATGAATCTCTTTCACAACAATTTTGTATAATCCAATTAGATACTGCTAAAGCATTATTATTTTCACTTCTTGATAATTGATATGTCTGAACATCTAATCCTTCGCTTTTTCCAAAGTCGATTAATCCTACATTTCTATCTAATAATAATTTACCAGGTTCTGACATTGAAAAGCCATCACTTATTGAATTACCTATAGCAGTAATTGAAAGTTTATCTTTTGGATAATCCCTCATAAACTTAACTAATTCTTCATTTACTTGTTCTAATTTTTCTTTTTCTTCATTTTTATCATATTTCATATTAAAACACCTCGTATATAATTTTATCATATTTAAAATTATTTTCCTATCTTATAGTTCTAAGGTATCATTACTCATTTTTAAAATACAATTTAATAAAAAAACGAACTAAATTAGTTCGTTTAAACTCATTATTGGTGCGAGTGTTGTAGATATCTACAACTTTTCAAAAGTATGAATGATATAAATATCACTCATTAATAATAGTTTAACATATATTTTAATATTTACATATTTTTTTAATCTCATTTAGTAAGTATTTTAGCCAATTTTCTTGAACTTTTTCTTAATTCTTCGTGTAATTCTTGTTCTTGTCTGCTAGAAATAGGAATATTACCATAACTATAACCATTATGCAAATCTTTAACAAATATAGATTTAGTTGGATATACTTCTCCTTCAGACCAACCATCTCTATACAAAGAATGTTTTGACATTTTAAAAGTTAGGTATGTTGATAAATCATTTGCTTTAGTTATTTTTTCATCTAGTTCACCAACATTTTGAATAGTTGGTTTTATTAAACGAATAATATCTTCTCTTGTAATATTTCCATTTTCATCTAGTTGAATATCAAGTTCCACAAGTAAATCCTGAATTGTAATAGATTGTCTAGTTCCGATTCGTTCGATAATATTTAACAATTTCAATGCTTTATTTCTCACAATAGTAGTGTATCTATTAAAGTATTCTAAAGTATATGACTCAAAATGATATCTTCCTGCGCTTATTTTATCAATAAATCTTTGCGAAGAATCCTTAATATCTTGTTCAGTCAATTCATCAAATGGCTTATTATATCTAGGCTTTGGTTTTTCAATTCTTTCCTTTAATCCTGGATTTTCTTTTTGAAATGTTCTTTCTAGAAATTCTTCAATTTCATCTCTTGTGACAGATATTTGAGCATTATTGACATCATTTTTAATTTCATATAAACTTTTTCCTAAATTTTTTTCTAAAATTGAAACAAGAATACTTGCGTCATAGTATTTATTCTTTGTACTATCAAAATAGTTTTCTAAATTTAATTTTGACATAAAGATTACCTTCCTTGCAGAGTATTATATCATATTTTTCTTATTTTTACTTATTTTCTACTAAATATTTATAAATATTTACTTAATGACAAAATATTTAACCACCTAGGTATTTTGACACAAGTATCAAAATTACCAATGGGTTTCTATAATGCACAAAAAATCAGTCATATTTCAGACTGATGTATATAAAAGTTCGAATAGTTCGAACAGATTCTTCACTGGT
>CADBNE010000050.1 GCA_902795975.1 uncultured Erysipelotrichaceae bacterium | reverse complement strand
TACGTAGTATGAAAGCTATAGATAGATCTGATGTATGTTGTATAGTTATTAATGCTGAAGAAGGTATTATTGAACATGATAAACATATAGCAGGATATGCACTTGATGCAGGTAAAGCTGTAGTAATAGTTGTTAATAAATGGGATACTATAAATGATAAAGATAGTGCTATGAGAAAATGGAAAAATGATATAGAAGCTAATTTTCAATTTATGTCATATGCACCAATAGTATTCTTATCAGCTAAAACACATAAAAGAATACATACTTTAATGCCAGAAATATTAAGAGCATATGAAAATAGTAAGAAAGAAATAAAAACAAGTTTAATTAATGATGTAATAACTGATGCTTACTCATTAAATTTACCACCAAGTTATAAAGGTAAGAGATTAAAAATTTACTTTACATCACAAGTAAGTACTAATCCTCCAACATTTAATATACAAGTAAATTCTAAATCATTAGTTCATTTCTCATATGAAAGATATTTAGAAAATAAAATAAGAGAATCATTTGATTTTACAGGAACACCAATAGTGTTACAATTTAAAAATAAAGGTGAACAATAAGTTCATCTTTTTTTGTAACAAAATAGTTATTTGTCCATATAATATTTTAGGAGGTATATATGGCATTTTCAGATAATTTTTTTAATAAAATAGAAAAGAAAACAAAAGTAGACAAGGATACTATTTTACAATTAGCTAAAGAATTGCAAGAAAATGATTTAAAAAATGAAAATACATTAAGAAGTGTTATACAAAAATTAAGTAAGATGACAGGAAAGAGTGTATCAGAAGAACAAGAAAATAAAATAGTGAATGCTGTTATAAATGATAAAGTACCAAAAAATATAGATAAGTTATTTTGACATAATATATAATTTATGATTAAATATTATTGGTGATTTTGAATGAATTTATATAACAAAATTGAACTATATAAAAAATTAAGAACAGGTGAAAAAAAAGCATATGTTTCATTAGCTGCACATGATAATTTTGATAGAAATATTGTAGATACATATTCATTATATTTTAAAGAAGATATAATTGATCAAACTGATGAAGCATTAAAATTTATAAATGATACTTTAGAAAAAATTATTTTAGAAGATTCTTTGTTTGAAAATAAGTTTGAAGAATTAATTATTAGTTGTACACCATTTTTATTTTATAATCCAAATACAATAGTTAATGATAAAGAAAAAGTAGTAGCAGAAAGTGATTATTTAGATTATTATCAACCATTTATTAGATTACAAATAGATTTTATTACTACAAAAAATATTAATGGAAAAGTAGAACCTATTTATAGATTTGGACAAGAACCTAAAGAATTTATAGTTGATTATAATAAATTTGCATTTGAATTACCATTTAATTATAGAAGTTTTTTTGAATTATCAAGAGCAATATTAGATGAAGCAAAAGATAATGATAAATTTCCAAATCTTTATGCTTATATAATGACAAAAGAAGATACAATTAGATATCAAGAAGAAGCAGAAAATTATAAACAAAAATCTCTATAGAGATTTTTTTGGTGAAGGAGGTGTATATATGAAATGGAATATAGGTAATGTAGAAATAAAAAATAGAATTGTTTTAGCACCTATGGCTGGTATATGTAATAATGCATATAGAAGAATAATAAAGGAAATGGGTTGTGGATTAATAGTTGCTGAAATGGTTAGTGATAAAGCTATTATGTATGATAGTAAAAAAACTAAAGAAATGTTATATATGACAGATGAAGAAAGACCTATATCTCAACAAATATTTGGTAGCGATAAGGAATCATTTATAATAGCTGCTAAATACATAGAAGAAAATATGCACCCAGATATTATAGATATTAATATTGGATGTCCTGTGCCTAAAGTATCTGTAATAGCACAGGCTGGAAGTGCGTTACTTAAAAATCCTGATAAAGTATTTGAAATAGTTAAAGCTGTAGTAGATACTGTAAGTGTTCCAGTAACTGTTAAAATAAGAAGTGGATGGGATGATAAAAGTATTAATGCTGTTAGTATTGCTAAAGTAATAGAAAGTGCAGGAGCATCTGCTATAGCAGTACATCCTCGTACTAGAGCACAAGGTTATAGTGGTAAAGCTAATTGGGATATAATAAGACAAGTTAAAGAAGCAGTATCTATACCTGTAATAGGTAATGGAGATATTACTACATGTTATGATGCTAAAAGAATGTTAGATGAAACTCATTGTGATGCAGTAATGATAGGTAGAGGAGTATTAGGTAATCCTTGGTTAATAAAAGAATGTGTAGACTATATAGAAAATGGTATAGAACCTAAAGAAGTTAGTATTAAAGAAAAAATAGATATGATTAAATATCATTTAAATAATTTATTAGAAACTAAAGCATATAAAGTAGCTATGTTAGAGATAAGAACACATGCTGCATACTATCTAAAAGGTTTGCCACAAGGTAAAGAATTAAAAGTAGAAATATTTAAAACTACTACAAAAGAACAATTAATAGAATTATTAGATAATTATTTAAAAGAACATGATAATTAATATTAAAAACACTGGTAAAATTAGTGTTTTTTTGGTATCATAGAAGAGTAAAAATGTTAAGAAAGAAGTGAGAACATGCGTGAATTTACAGATCAAGAATTAAGCAGAAGAAATAAGTTACCAGATATAGCAACTTATACTAATCCTTATCCTGAAAAATATGATGTAACAAACGCTTTACTTGAAGCACGTTCATTAGAAGATGGTACTGAAAATGTACGTATTGCAGGTAGAATTATTTTCATGAGAAAGATGGGAAAATTAAGCTTTGCTAGAATTAGAGATATCGAAGCAGATATACAAATTCAATTAAAATCTGATGTAACAGATGAAAGTGACTATGAATTCTTTAAAAAATTAATAGACTTAGGAGACTTTGTTGGAGCAGAAGGACAAATAATTACTACTCAAACTGGAGAAAAAACTTTATTAGCAAGTAGAATTACATTCTTAGGTAAAGCATTAAGACCATTACCAGAAAAATTCCATGGATTAACAGATACTGAATTAAAATATAGACAAAGATATGTTGATTTAATATCTAATGAAGAATCAAGAAAAGTATTCTTAGGAAGAAGTAAATATTATTTATTCTTTAGAAATTTCTTAAATGATAATGGTTTCTTAGAAGTTGAAACACCTATTATTCAAACTAGTGTATCAGGAGCAAGTGCTAAACCATTCTTTACACATTACAATGCATTAGACTTAGATTGTAATTTAAGAATAGCACCAGAATGTTATTTAAAAGAGTGTATTGCTGGTGGATATAACAAAGTATATGAAGTAGCTAAATGTTTTAGAAATGAAGGAATGGATCCTCAACATAATCCAGAATTTACACAAATAGAATGGTATTGTGCTTATTGGAATTTTGAAGACAATATTAATTTCTTTGAAAAATTCTTAAGAGAATCTATTAAATTTTTAACAGGTAGTGAAGTAATTACTTCAGGTGGAAATGAATTAGATTTTTCTAAACCATTTGAAAGAGTTAATTATGTTGAAAAATTAACAGAAATATTAGGCTTTGATTTCTTAAAAGAAAAAGATGTAGATGAATATAAAAATAAAGTAGTAGAAAAAGGATTCTTTACATTAGCTGATATGGAAGAATATAAGTCTTTAGCGCAATTAACTGACTTTTTATATAAGAAGTTATTAAGAGCTAATATAGTGGGACCAGTGGTAATGTATAATTATCCAGCTTTATTAAAACCATTAGCTCGTAGAAATGATAATGATAAAGATATGGTTGATTGTTTCCAAGTAGTAGTTAATGGAGCAGAAATATGTAATGCTTACTCAGAATTAGTAAATCCAATTGAACAAAGAGAATCATTTGAAGCACAACTTGAAGCTAAAGCTCAAGGTGATGATGAAACTATGGATTTAGATGAAGATTATTTAAGTGCTATGGAACAAGGTATGCCACC
>CADBNE010000049.1 GCA_902795975.1 uncultured Erysipelotrichaceae bacterium | reverse complement strand
GTTTCTATACATTTTTCACCAGTTAAATACTTTCCTGTTAAACTATTTGGATTGGCCATTACTTCTTGAGGCGTACCTGCCGCAATGACTTCTCCACCATGATCACCTGCACCTGGTCCAATATCTACTAAATAGTCAGCTGCAAGCATCGTATCATGGTCATGTTCTACTACTATTAAAGTATTACCTAAATCTCTCATTTGAATTAAAGAGTTAATTAATCTTTCATTATCTCTTTGATGTAAACCAATACTAGGTTCATCTAATACATATAATACTCCTGTTAAATGACTACCTATTTGTGTAGCTAATCTAATACGTTGTGCTTCTCCACCACTAAGTGTTCCAGCACTTCTATTCATAGTTAAATATCCTAATCCTACATTAATTAAGAATCTTAATCTATCATTTATTTCTTTAATAATCATTCTAGATATTTCTGTTTGTTCTTTATTCAATTTTAAATTATTAAAGAAATCATACATTTTTATTATACTTAATTTAGTTACTTCATATATATTCTTTCCACCAATTTTAACAGATAATATATCACCATGTAATCTAGCACCATGACATGTTGGACATTCTAATTCTGTCATAAATTGTTCTATCCAATCTCTTATCCATCCACTCTTAGTTTCTATATATCTTCTTTCTAAATTAGTAACAATTCCTTCAAAATAATCAGTAGTTTTTCTTGTATTACCATTATTTGATACATAATTAAATACTAAAGGTTCATCACTACCATATAAAATTAAATCTAATTCTTGTTTAGTTAATTTCTTTATTGGTTTAGATAAATCTATATTATAGTATTTAGCTAATGTATTAATTTGTGCCCAATTAGTACTAGCATCTAAACTATAGCCTACAATAGCACCATCTAGTATAGATTTATCTTTATCAGGTATAAGTAAATCTACGTCTATTTTTAATTTAACACCTAATCCATTACAATCTGGACATGCTCCATATGGAGCATTAAATGAAAACATACGTGGTTCTAATTCAGGTAATGAAAAATCACAATCTGGACATGCATATTTTTCACTCATTACTATTTCATTAGCACCAATTACATCAATTACTGCTTTACCTTTAGATTCTTTACATGCTAATTCAATTGCTTCATATAATCTACTTCTTATATCTTCTTTTATAATTAATCTATCTATTACAATATTAATATTATGTTTTTTATTTTTATCAAGTACTATTTCTTCTGCTAAATCATGGTCTTCACCATCTACTACTACTCTTACATAGCCATCTTTTCTTAAATTATCTAATAAATCTTTATGAGTACCTTTTTGTCCCCATACTATAGGAGATAATACTCTTATCTTAGTACCAATACTTAAATTTAATATTTGATTAGTCATTTCTTCAATTGATTGACTACTTATAGGTTTATTATGGTTAGGACAATATGGAATACCTATACGCGCATATAATAATCTTAAATAATCATATATTTCAGTTACAGTTGCTACAGTAGATCTAGGATTCTTATTAGTGGTTTTTTGATCAATACTTATAGATGGACTTAACCCCTCTATACTATCTACATCAGGTTTTTCACTTCCACCTAAAAATTGTCTAGCATATGCACTTAAAGATTCTACATATCTTCTTTGACCTTCAGCATATATAGTATCAAAAGCTAAACTACTTTTACCACTTCCTGATACACCTGTCATTACTATTAACTTATTTTTTGGTAACTCTATATCTATATTTTTTAAATTATTTTCTCTAGCACCTTTTATTATTATTTTATCCATATTATCACCTCAAATGTCTATATTATAACATAAAACATTTGATTATAAAATCAAATGTTTCTATTAAATTTATTAAAATTATTAAATAAATTATTATTGTTATTTTGAATTGAATTATTTACTGAATTTTTCATGTTATTTAGAGTTTCTCTACCTCTATTAATACCATTTTTTAATGATATATCTGCTTTAGTATTATCATCATATTTAATATTTTCATCATATGATATTGTATTATTTAATGTTGTAGCATGACTTGCTGATGAATTCAATATATTTTGTCTAACCAAATTACCACTAAAAGATTGACCACTATTTATAGATATTTCCTCTAATTTTCTATCCAATTCTACCTTTTGTTTATTGCCATTAATGAAATTTTTAGAATCAACCCCTCTATTCATTTCATTACTTACTCTAATATATTGTTGTCTATTTCTAAACTCTTCGTTCATTATTTAACCCATTCGCCACTTATAAAGCAATATTCATTATATGGACAATTCTTTGTAGCAAAAGTATATTTATACTTGTTGAAGTTATTTTTATTTTGTAATCCATTAAATATATTATTTAATTCAGATTGATAATTATTTGAAGTTAATGTACCACTAGTTACCTTCTTAGTATACCCAGAATCACTATATATTACATATTGTTTTGTTTTAGTATCTACTGTTGCATATCCTATATAGTTATATGAATATAATTCAGTATTTTTTTCAGTACTATCTACAGAATACATACTTCTTAAATCATAATATAATGTTGATGCATTTTTCTTTCCACAATCCCCATAATATATATATGAATCATTACTTGAATTATATTTCCATATACCTGTATATGCAGTATTTGGATTATATGTTGGAATAACTAAATCAGTATTTTTAACATTAGCATCTTTAGTCATATAATTTTTAACAACTATATTAAAATATCTTGAACTAACAAACACTTTTGTTGATGCACATGATTTACCATTGTATCCACCTTTATATGCTTCAAAATATATATTAGCAAAGTTAATAAATGCATTATATAATAAATCGTTATTTGTAAAATTCTTTAATTCCATTTTATCTTTTGAATAATAAGTAGCTTTTGACTCACTATTTACATGATATACAGGATAAACTAAATTTTTAACTTTAGCTGATTCCATAGTTAATTTTTCATATTTAACTTCTTCTGGTTTCTTTTCTTCTTTCTTATTTTCATGTATTTTTTTATTTTCTTTCTCAATTTTTATCTTATTTATTTTATCTGATATTACTGGGAATAATAATATTCCTACTAATGCTATAGCAGAACAAACTACAAGCATAATAACACTTGATTTTTTAGGTGGTTCTACCACTGGTTGTTCATTATCCTTCTTATCATAATCAATATCAAAATTTACTACTTTTTTCTTCATTCCATATGAAACATATGGAGCATCTTCCATTTTTTTTTCTTCTTTTTTTCCATTTAATTCATCTAGTATCTCTTTTCTCATTTTTTCTTTTTCTTCATCATAATTATATGCCATACTATCCCTCCTAAATTAATGATTCTCTTATGTAAACTAAAACATTTTTTAATGTATATAAAGTTATATGCCCTTTATTAGTACATTTTATAAAACCTAATCCATTGATAACAATATCATTATCTTCATTAACATCTAATTCATATTTTTCTAATTCTAACAACTTATCACTATCTTTAAATGTTCTTTCCATATCTAACATATTAGATATGTAAAATGTTAAATTATTATTATCTACTATATCTAGTCTTACCAAATCATCAATAAATATTGTTTGTTTATCTTTTATTTGATAAGTTCTAGGTTTAATTTCTTTATTAGGTACTACTTTTTTCATAGTATTAATATCAATACTATCTATTATATTTTTTTCATCTAATAGACCAGGGGTGTCTATTAATGTTAATTCATCATCAATAACTATTTCAATACTATCAATAGTTGTTGATGGTAACATACTTGTTGTAATTACAGGCTTTTTATCTGTATAATTATATAATATTTTATTAATCATAGTAGATTTACCAGCATTAGTAAATCCTACTACATATACATTATTATCTTTTTTATATTTTCTTATACTACTTATTAATGTATCAAAATTATAGTTTTTCATACTACTAATAATTATTGTATCAATAATATTTAAATTATATTTTTTAAAATAATTAATTAAATTAACATCATATACTGATAAAGGTAATATATCTCTTTTAGTTAATACTAATAAAATATCATTATTTAAATACTTATTTATTTGTTCAATATATAAAGGAATATTAAATAAATCTACTACTAATACAACTAATGAATTAGTTTTACCAATATTATTTAAAATATTAATAAAATCATTATTATCTTTACTAATAAGTTTATAATCACTATAATTTTTTATTCTAAAACATCTTTCACATAATGGGTTATCTATATTTTTTGTATATCCTTCTTTATCTACAAACTCAGTTTGTAATATACTTCCACAACCAACACATTTATTCATAATAACTTTCCTTACTAAATAAATTATTATCTCTTAATTTTTTAATAATTTTTCTTTCTCTTTTTCTTTTTAATGAAGCAATAATAAATTCTTTAGGTGCCAACTGATCTATTAATATTGTTGTAATACCAACTTTATTACCACCATATATATCATCCATCATAGAATCTCCTATAATAGCAACTTCACTAAATTTCAAATCATATACTTTAATTATAGAAAGAAATTTCTTTGAAAAAGGTTTACATGCAAAAGGACAACAATCAACTCCTAAAATATTTTTAAAAGGTTTAACTCTTTTACTTCTACTATTAGTAAATATTATAATTTTAAAACCCATTTTTTTTAATTTATCAAATAGTTTTTTTATATCTTCACTTGGTGTCTTAACATCTATAGGTACTAGTGTATTATCTAAATCAAATAACAAGCATCTGATACCGCGAGAAAACAATTGATCATAGTTTATGGTGTATATACTTTTTTGATATATATCTGGAACATACTTATCCATTGTAACCTCCTTTACACTACATCAATTTTATCATATATATTAATATTTATCAATAAAATAGGCACTTAAAAAGATATGTTTTCACATATCTTTTTTTTACGAATTCAAAGACTCATTTTCATATAATTTACGATATATTTCTGAAGTTTTTAATAATTCATCATGAGTACCTGTGGCAACAACATTACCTTTATCAACAACATGAATAATATCAGCATCTATAATAGTTGACAAACGATGTGCTACTATAACAACGGTATGATCTTTTACTAAATTATCTATAGCCTTCTTAATATATTCTTGTGAATTATTATCTAAAGCTGATGTAGCTTCATCAAATAATATAATATTACTTTTCTTAGATAAAGTACGTGCAATAGAAAGTCTTTGTTTTTGACCTCCTGATAGATTAACTCCGCCTTCACCTAATACTGTATCATATTGTTTTGGTAAAGACATAATATAATCATCTAAATAAGCTAACTTAGAATATTCTCTTATTTCATCCAATGTAATATCTTTATTAATTATTTCAAAGTTCTCTTTAATAGTTCTATTAAATATAAAAGGTTCTTGTCTAATAATAGATATTTTTTGTCTTAACTCTTCTTCTGTTAATTCTTTAATATCAATTCCATCTACAAGTAACTTACCTTCTTTAACATCAAATATCCTTGTCATTAAATTAAATAAAGTAGATTTACCTTGTCCTGATTTACCAACAATAGCAATCTTCTTATTAGGTTCAATCTTCAAATTAAAATGAATTAATGTATTATCTTCATTTGGATATCCAAATGTAACATCCTTAAACTCAATTACCCCTTTTGGTTCTTTTATGGTTTTATCACCAAATTGCTCATCTTCAAATAATCTATTTTCAATTAATTCATTTACACGTTCAAGTGATACATTTAATTTTTGAAAATTTTGAGATAAATCATTTACATTTTCAATTAACCACATATATCTATATACATAATATGTCATTGCTATAAAGAAACCTATAGTTATTTGTCCTTTATATACTAATATAGCACATAATACAAATGTTAATACTTCAAGTACACATTTAAGTGATCTAATAGTTATATCAAATCTTCTACTTACATCTATTTCTTTTTCAGATTTAGCATATATAACTTTAATTAAATCTTTCATATCATTTATTAAATTATTTTTTATACCAAGAGTTTTAATCTCTCTTATACCTCTAACAGATTCATTTACTAAAGAAGTAAATTTATCTTGTTCTTCTTTTCTTTCTTTATGTATTGCTTTAAGCATTGGATTATATTTACGCATTATTAAATATAATATTCCTATTAAAATCAATAATTCTAAACCTATTATCCATGAATTAATAAATACATAAATAATAATAACTAAAGAACCAACTAATGATGATACTACATTAATAATTCTACCAAATATAAATGATAGAGAATCTGCATCATTAGTTATACGATTAATAATTTCACCAGATGACTTTTCTTCATATGCATAAGCAGGTAAATTAAGTGCTTTTACATATGTATTAAATCCTAATTTTCTTGTTAATTTACTTTCTACTTTTCTAAGCATAGCATTAGCACTTACTTCTACTACTACACCTACAAAAACATCAAATATAAAATAAATACCTAAAATAATTAAAGCATTCTTAAGATTTAATTTTGTAATTTCTTCAATAGCTTGTCCATTTAAATATCCATAAAATATTTCAGTAAGACCTGCTATAAAAATAAGTACACTTGCAAAAATTATTTTTCCCTTTTCTTCTTTGATTAATTTCATTAGAGGCTTAACTTCTTTTAACATTTTCATTAAACCATCTCCTTAAAATAAAAACTACTTATAAAGTAGTACTAGTAATAACTTAAATAAGAGGAAATACAGCTAAAGAATTTTCCCCGACACTAATACTAACTTTTCTCCAAATAATTGCGAATTTAACCATATTTCCACTCCTTTCCGTCTTTAAATTCAAGTTGATTTTAACATTATATATTTAAAAAGTCAACCTTTAAAGGTTAACTAAATAAAAAAAGTGATAATAATATCACTTATCCTACTATACGACGAATAGCCATTCTTTTCATTATAAATACGCTACTTATCTTAATTCCTTGTGCAGGTGTAGCCGCATGAATTATTTTACCATTACCTATATACATAGATGCATGTGTAATTATTGGTCCACCATCACTATAATATACTAAATCACCAGGTTGAATATCTTTTATGCTTACTAATCTTCCTACTCTTTGTTGCGAATTAGCACCTCTAGGTATATTTATACCAAAATGTTTATATAAACCTTGTACAAAACCACTACAATCAGTAGGAGTATAAGGCATTTCACCATTCCATTGTCCACCCATTTGATATTTCTTTTCTAAGAAATTAAGAGCATATTGAGAAATTTGTATTCCAAAATCAGAACCTTTATTAGCAGCTAAACTTTCAGCAATTTCTTTTTGCTCTTGTTCTCTTTTCTTCTTTGCTAATAAAGCATTTGAGTTACTTTTATTTATATTACTTGTAATTTTTTCAGCATTTAAATTATGATTCGTAACTAATGTAGAAACTTGATTTGCTTTTATAGCATTTCTTTGATTATCCATCATTATTTCTTGTGCTATTAAAATATCTTCTTGAGATAATGTACTATAACCAATATCATCAGTTACTTTCTCATCCATTATTGCCATTTTTTCAACTAATGTAGTACCATTCTTTGAGTTAATATGTGCAACTGTATTAGCAGTTTTCCCCATAACTTTTCCACTAACAATTAAACCAGCAAAAAGACAATCTAGAAGAACAAAACAGCCTATAACAATTGACTTACGCTTTAACTTCACAATACCACCTCTACCTTATCAAGAATATGGTATCATAAAAATTATTTAAATGTCAAATTATCACTCATTTACTTTACATTATTTTATTTAAATTCTTTTTTTAATACTTTATTTCTTTCATTTATATTATAATTATATTCCTCACCTAAATAAATACTACTATTTTCTTTAGAATATAATAATTTAATATTTACCATAGAATCTACATCTAATTCAATAATATAACCAACGACATTATTAATATTAATATTTGATGTAGATGGTACACCAATATATAAATGTTCATTACAAAAATAATCATTACCAATATATAGTATTCCTCTATGTAAATGTCCAGATATACATATAGGATATTTACAAAATGAATCATTATCTGCAAGTTCACCTACAGAATTTATTTTTTTATCTCTATTATATGAATCTATATATAATCTATGCGAAAAATGTATAGGAATATTATTTAAATCAATTGCAAATGTTCTTCTTGCATAAACTAAAAAAGAAGGATTATCTTTTGACAATTCTTGTAAATTAAATAATTGTTCATAATATTTATTATTATCAAAAAAAACATCGGTACTATTAGAACCATGTATTGTTAAATCATGATTTCCTAAAACAGAAAATGTTTTTATTTCTTCTTCACACATATTAGGATACTCATTCATAAATGATTCAATATATTCCATAGCTTTAGAATATCTATCATCAATATTAATATCATCTACTCTTTGAAAAATATCTCCTAAATGGAAAACATATTTAATATTATTTTTTATAGCTAAATCATAAATATTATGTATAAGTTTAAAATTTTGAATATTCTTATTTCCAATGTGAGTATCTGCAATTACTATAAACTTTTTATTTAAAGTAGGATTATTATCTTTAAAATCATAAAAACTTCTTTGATAATTATGTTGTTCATGTCGTTCATCTAAAAGCATATATAATTCGTCTTGATTCCATCTATCAATTCTTACTATTTTTTCAAAATTAATATTAAAAATTTTTAAAACCATCTTTAAATCTTCTAAACTAAAATTTTTATATCTTTTTTTTAATAAAATAGATAAATCATTTAAACTAAAAGTTCTATTCTCACCAATATTATATATAAGAACATTTTGAACTTCAAAAAATAAATCATGAACATTTCTATTATCTATTTCTCTAAAAGCATTATAATAATCCATAATATCCCCCATAAATTAGAGATATTATATTATTAAATTTATTTAATGTAAAGTTTTAGTTTTATTTTTTTGATAAATTATATTTTCACCATCAAACATAAAATATTCACCATGATTAATAGTAATTTTTTTCTCATAATCATTAAATAATTTATCATCATATTTATTTCTATTATCCAAATAATATAAAATCATTCTAATACTTCCACCATGAGTAACTATAATAGTATCTTTACTAAAATCAAGCTGTTCAAAAAAATTCTTGATTCTATTATAAAAATCTTCATTTGATTCTGCATTAAATATTTCAGGATATTTTCTAAAAACATTCCAAGTACAAGATTTAATATTATATCTATGATGTCCTTCTAATAATCCATAATCATATCCTCTTAACCTACTATCATAAATAATATCTGTATTAATCTTTTTACTTATTATTTCTGCAGTTTGTTTTGCACGAGCTAGATCTGATGAAATAATTCTATCTATATTAAATGAACTCAATATATTGCTTAAATCATTTATTTCTTCTATGCCATTATTATTTAACATTACATCTTTATGTCCAATAATTATATCTAATTCATTCCAATCTGTTTTTCCATGTCTTACAAAATAAATCATTTTACTCTCTCCTAACCTACAATTTTTGCTTCATTTACGAACTATTATAAAATTCGTCAAAACATAAGTAAAATACATATTTTGCATATCAAATATTCTAATAGAGAATATTTAACATTGTAATAAATAAATTTATTTGTTATTATATATATCAATTTGAGAGGAAAAATAAGGTGTAATTGTATGAATGTTAATTTAGAATTATATAGAATTTTTTATTATGTTGCTAAAAACAAAAATATAACAAAAACTGCTAATGAAATACTAATAAGCCAACCAAGCATTTCAAAAGCAATAAAAAATTTAGAAGAACAAATAGGTTGCCAATTATTTATACGAACTAAATATGGAGTAATACTTACTGAAGAAGGTAATGTATTATATGAATATATAAAAACTGCTATTGAATCAATAGAAACAGCAGAATCTAAATTAAAAAATTTAATTAATCTTGAAGAAGGAATATTAAATATAGGAATATCACATACATTAACTCAAAAATATTTAATGGAATATATAGAAAAATTTCATACTTTATATCCTAAAATAAAAATTAAAATCACCACAGGTCCTACTCAATCTCTAATAACTAAAGCAAGAAATGGAAATATTGATTTTATAATATTAAATATGCCCTATATAATACCTAATGATTTTGATGTTCAAAATTTGAAAAAAATACGAGATGCATTTTTTGCTACAAAAGAATTTGAATATTTAAAAAATAAAACAATTAATTTAAAAGATATAAATAATTATCCAACAATATTAATATCAAAGGGTTCTAATACAAGATATTTTCTAGATAACTTTGCAGCATCAAACAATATAATTATTAATCCTGAAATAGAACTAGCTAGTTATTCATTAGTATATGAGTTTACTAAACTAGGATTAGGTATAGGTTATTTAACAAAAGATTTTCTAGAAAAAGAACTTATGAATAAAGAACTATTTGAAATAAAAATAAATCCGCCTATTCCATCAAGAGAAATAGGACTTATACATTGTAATAATAAATCATTAAGTAATGCAGCAAAAAAATTTATAAATATTATAAAAAATAAGGACCTTAATTAGGTCCTTTTAAATTATATATTTCCTGTAACAATCTTTTTTAAATATCTTCCATATAATGTAAAAATATCTACTTTTTTTACATCTTCATTAACGGTTACATTTATATTTTTATATAACTCATTATCTACATATATAGATAATATACCTACATTATCACCTTTTTTTATAGGTAATTTAATATCTTTTAATTTTAAATCATACTTTATTTCTTTATCCTTATCTATTTTCTTTTTAAGTAATGTAACATCTTCTTTTGATATAATACTTACATTTTCTTTCTTACCCTTATTTATATTTATATTCTTTAATACTTTATTCTTATTTAATATAGTATCTAATTTATATTGTGCAAAAGCATAATCTAACATACCACTTACTTCATCATTTCTAACACCACTATCTGGTTCTCCCATTACAACTGCTATTACTCTCATACCATCTTCTTTCATAGTAGCAGTTAAACAATAACCTGAATTTTCTGTATATCCTGTCTTTAACCCATCTACTCCCTTTTTAAATCTTACTAATTTATTTGTATTAACTAACCATATTTGCTTATCAGTACCTTTTCTTAAATATGTTTCATATATAGAACTATATTCTAATATTTTATTATGTTTAACTAATTCTTTAGCAATTATTGCCATATCTCGTGCTGAAGAATAATGTTCTTTATCATCTAATCCATGACAATTTTTAAAATTAGTATTTTTTAATCCTAATTTTTTAGCTTTATCATTCATCATTTTAACAAAATTTTCTTCTGTACCACCTATTCTCTCTGCTAAAGCTACTACAGCATCATTACCACTTGATACAGTTATTCCTTTTAATAAATCATCAACTGTCATTTGTTCACCTGTTTCAAGTAATATTTGTGAACCACCCATTCCTGATGCATTAGAACTTATAGTAACCTTATCATCTAATTTTATAACATCATTATCTATTGCTTCCATTATAAGTACTAAACTCATCATCTTAGTCATAGATGCTGGTGGCAATTTTTTATCTGCTTCATATTCATATATAACACTACCAGTACTTTCTTCCATTATAATAGCACTTTTAGCATGTGGCGCTAAAGTATTACTTGCATCAACTTTATAAGTTATAAACAAACAAAAAAACATAAATAATATTTTTTTCATATACACCTCAATAAATGTTATGAAATAAATATTTATTTATGTTTATTTTACTTTACGTAATAATTTTTTTATTAATTTAACATCTTGTTTTTTACTATTTTGACTCATTAAGAATGTTTCAGAATTAAACTTACATGTTATTAATGCTTTCTTTAAATTTAATTTATCTAAATTATCTACTTTTAAATATTTAGATAAGTCATCTTCTATGCTAAATGATATAGTACCCATCTTATATAAATTATAATTAATTAATATACAATTTTCTTCAGTATACATTAATAATAAATATTTAGGACTACCAAATGAAGCACCACCATCTTTAAGTATAGTACCTTCATCAAATAATCTTTCTATTTTTTTTATAACAATTTCCTTTTTATCTTCTTCTTTTTTATTCTTCTTATCTTCTTCTTTTTTATTATGTTTATCTATTGTTATTTTTTTGTCTTTAGTCATACTAGCATTCTTATTGTGCTCAATAATATCTTCTTGTGTTAACAATTTATTTAATTCCGTTGATTGATATTTTTCAAATGACATATTATCTTCGAATGCTATTTCAATATCAAATACAGTCTTATCTATACCTAATATTATTTCATCTAGTCTAACTAAATCTATATATTGTCTATATTTATCAGGTAATGAATTTAAATGTTTTCTTAATTGTAATAAATCTCTAAATCTTCTTTCATATTTTTTAGTTTTTAAGATATCAAATACTATTTCATCAAGACTTCTTTTACAGATAATATCTCTTAATAAAATACAATTATCTATAGCATTAAATTCATCATTATATATAAGTGCTATATTCTCATTAAATTCTATATTTTCAGCATCAGAAATGTATCCATACTTTTTCTTATATCCTTTTAATTTCTTTAATGAATAATTATTTAAATCTATTTCTTTATAATATTTTGGAGAAACAACTCTATTAAAATAAAATTGAGCATATGATTCTAATATATCAAAATTTCTAACTATTCTTAATTCAGACTCTATTTTTTCTCTTACAAAATTTTCATTTACTGGTTCTATAGAACACTCTTTTATAAATTCAATTTCATCTTCTATAGTTTTATTTCCTAACAATATATTTTTTATTGTAGGTAATAACTTAATTTTTATATTTTCTTTTTTAGCATTCTTACAAGTTTCAAAATCTTCTTTTAAAGTTTTTTCACCACCAAATTCATCACAATAATAAATAAATCCTTCATCATATAAACCGTATCTTCCAGCTCGACCTGATATTTGTTCAAATAAATTTTTAGATATTAATTTATTAGATTTTCTTAATGATGTTAATACAACATTTTTAATAGGAAAATTAACACCTAATGATAATGCATCTGTACCAAAGACAGTATCAATTACTTTTAAACTAAATAATTCTTCAACAAATAATTTTTCTTTTGGTAACATCCTACCAAAGTAATATGCTATTCCAGATAATGAATTAGCTATTAAATCATTATTTGTAATTTCATATTTAGTAGCAGTTTTTAATACTAATTCTTCTCTTTCCTTAATAGTTATATTATTATTCTTACATCTTTCTTTTCTTAATCTATTAGCATTCTTAACACAATCATTACTTGAAAAAGAAACTACAAATGAATCTTTAATACTTTTTAAATTCATTTTATCCATATAATGTAAACTAGTTAATCTAGTATCATCACTATATATATAATAATCATTACCAGTTATTTTATTTATGTAATTACCTATTTCTTCTACATCTCCAAATGTAGCAGAACATAAAAATACATTAGATGAATTATTATTAACTAAATATTCAATATATACTTTTGACCTAGATGAATCATTATATATATAATGGAATTCATCTATTATAGTTATATATTCTTCACTTAAATATTTAAATGTAGCTATTTCTTGAGTACAACATAAAATTGTACACTCTTCTGTATTGTACTTTATATCCCCTGTCTCAATACCTACATTATATCCTTCTAAATATAAATCTCTAAATCTTTGATTAGATAAAGATTTAATAGGTGCTGTAATAATTATTTTTTTATCAGTATCACTAGCTAATAATTTCTTTATACTCCATATTAAAAATCTATTAGTTTTACCACTACCAGTAGGTAAACATAATAATACATGTGATTTATCTTCTATACTATTATCACATTTTTTTTGAAAATCTTTTGCTTTATTCTCTAATTCGTATAATTTTACTTCTAAAAAATCTCTTTCACTAACCCCCACAATAATCACCTGGTTGCTATTCTAACACCACATATAATTAAAGTCAATTAAAAAGAACTTATATAAGTTCTTTATTCTGAAACAATAATAAATGGAGTATTATTACTTGTTTGAGCTTGACTCACCATATAATCAAAATCATAATACCTATTAGTATTTCCCCTTTCAGGATACTTTTCTGGATTACAATTTGGGTCTAAAACATATACTTGATTTTTATCATTTATATCTGCAAGTAACATATAATGTCCAGCACTTGTAAAATTTCCTGGTCCTACATTTATCATTACTAATGAATTATTACTTCTTAATGCATTCTTTACTTGTTGTTGACCACTTAAATTATTTTCTACTAATCTTGCATTTAAACCATATTCTTTTAACGTATCAGGTATTTTATCTATATGAGTACCTTGTCCATCACCAATAAAACTTCCTGTTTTATATGCTACTTCACCTATTTCTGTAGGCTCTATATTTCTTTGTAAAAAAGTAGATATTATCATTGCCATAGATGTAATACCACATCCACTTCTAGCTATAGTATGTGATTGTCCATCTACGGGATTTTTACACACTTCTTGATTAAAATCTCCTTGATTATAATAATATACACGTTGCTTAAAAAGATCATAAAAATATTTACCATGATTAATATCTGTGTCATATTTTTTTGCTATTTCTTCTCTTAATTTTTTTCTTTCTTCAAGTAGCGAAACATCCCCAGGTGATGAAACAGTACCTGCTCCTAAATATATCGAAACTGTTTGCACTGCACTCATTCCTTTATAAGTCCTTGGTGAATTACTAACATTTGGATATAATTTACCAATGCTATTATTTTGTTTTAATGAATCACCATGGTCTATTTTTGTCATTTGTACCATCTTACCATCTCCATGAAAATTGTATCAAATATACATATCAAAGTCTATCTTTTTAAGGTTTTATGTATTATTTTACATATATTTGAGGTATAATAATGATAATGGAGGCTAAAATATGAAAGGAAAACGAAGACTAAAAAAGAAACCAATAATTATTTTAGTATTACTAATTATCCTAACAGTTGTTGGAATAACTTTTACTAAAAAAACTATTGAAGAATTAAATTATAGAAAAACAATTGAGTATAAATTATTACAAGCTGGATATAAAGAAAATGAAATAGAATTACTTAGAGATAAAACCGATGAAGAATTTATGAATTCATTATTAGATATAGAATATGATGAAATGTATTTAGAAATTCTAAAAGAAAAATATTATATTAAATCTAATTTAAGAAAATATATAGATTATTATGAAGAACATCTAAATAGTAAAACATATGATATAGTATCTATAGTAAATACACATAGAGATAAAGATTTTTATTCAGAAATACTAAAAAGTGATACTTCTAAAAACTACTTAATAATTAATAATAAATATTACAAATTAGATGAAAAATACGTACCTCAAAATCTTGTTAAAGTAACAGTACAACATGCATATGGAAATGATAATAAATTAGTAAGCGTTGTATATGATGCATTTAAACAAATGTTTACGGATGCTAAAAAAGAGAATATTACATTAATTATTAATTCATCATATAGACCATACAAAGAACAAGAGGAAATATATAATGATTATTTAAAAAAACATGGTCAAGAATATGCTGATAAATATGCAGCACGTCCAGGACATTCAGAACATCAAACAGGTTTAGCAATTGATATTACTACATATGGAGTATCTGGAGATAAATTTGATCAAAGTAAAGCATTTAAATGGCTACAAGATAATGCTTATAAATATGGATTTATTTTAAGATACCCAAAAGATAAAGAAAAGATTACTGGATATAATTATGAATCATGGCATTATAGATATGTAGGAGTTGAAACTGCTACTAAACTACGCAATGAAAATATTACTTATGATGAATACTATGCCTATTATATAGAAAATGTACCTAGTAAATAATAAAGAAATAAAAAGAAAAAAAATCAAAAAAGTACTACTTATAATATTAATATTATTTTCTATATGGGTAGGTTTTGGTTTATATATTAATCTTACAAGCAAAGATAAAAAACAATTAGAAAAAATAGGTTATAGTAATATAGAAATAAGTATTATATGTGATATATTAAATAATAAAGATATAAAAACAATATATAAATATAAATATATAAAATCATTAACAGATATATTAGTTAATGATGATTTCAATTCTAAAAAATTAACAAATTATATAAATTATTATAATAAATACCCTACTATATCAACAAATGATTTAATATTTATTATAAATAATAATTTGGATAAATTAGTTTATAATGATTTTACAAAAAAATTAATGCATCATAAATCATTTAAAGAAGATAGAATGAATCGATATAATGATTATAATAATAAATTTAACTTAGATATAGAAAATACTATATTTGCTGTTAATAATGATTTTGATTTATATAACATTAAATTTAAAAATGAATATAAAAAGTATATGAAAAGAGACTATTATATTATTGCTAATACTGAAAGATATTCTAAATATTCATCCATAAATGATGATTTAGATATAGATGAAGTAGTAGCTCACGTAAATAGTAACAAAGATAAAAAAGAATATTCAAAATATAAAATTGCTAATATTACTTTAAATGAAAAAATATTAGTAAATAAATATTATTATTTAGATAAAGAATATATTCCAAATAATTTAGTAGATATAAGTGAATCAGATGGAAATGGTAAAATTAATAAAGATGCATATGATGCATTTAAAAAAATGAATGAACAAGCAACTAAAAATAATAATTCATTATTTATAGTTAATGCATATATACCTTATGAAGAACAAACAAGTTTTAAAAAAGGATATAATGAATTACAAACAGGATTATTAATCGAAATACAAAATAATGAATGGTTAGAAAAGAATGCATATAAATTTGGTTTCATACAAAGATATCCAAAAGATAAAAAAGATATTACTGGATATGATAATCCAAATTATTATAGATATGTAGGAACAAATATATCTGAATTTATACATAAAAATAATATATCATATGAAGAATATTATGCATACTTCATAGAAAAAAAATAAAAAACACCAATGGTGTTTTTATTTTTTTATTAAAACCTTAGAATGAAATATTGGATCATTATAAAAGCAATTTAATGTAATAACACTAGTTATTTCATGAAGTGCTCTACATAATATTAATCTATGACTTCCTTCAACAACATGCATAACATTATTATATGAAAATTTTAAGCCTTTCATACATACAATTGGTTCACTTTGCATTATATTTTTAGCATTTGTTAATCCATCATTTACCATTATATAATTAATATATTGTTTTAAATCTCTATCATCTAGTGCATGTAATGTATCATACAAATTTTCTTTATTATACTTAGAATTAATAGAACCATATATATAAGAATATCTTACAAAATCATATGTTTCTTTATAATTATTTAAATTAGAATCCTCTAATTCTCTGATACTTAAAGCTCTTAAAACGTTAATTATATCATCTAATTTATTATCTGTAGCAGATAGATTTTTTTTAGCAAAATATAATAAAGCACTATCCAAATCTTTAGCGCCTACATTTCCATCTTTAAATAAACAATATGGATATGTATTTTGTAGATAATTATATGCATTCATATTACCAATTATCATCTCTTTTGTTGGTATCCTATTTATCATATTAGCATAATTATTTATAAATATATTTAAATGATAATTTATTATATCGTTTAATTCACTTCCATATTTTTCAAACATTTCTTTTTCTATTTTTAAATTAATTCTTTCAAATTGACAATTTCTTCTAATATAATACTTAATACTATTTAAAAAATTCTTATCTACTACATAATAACTATTTTTATCTTGTAATAAATTTTTATCTAAATAATTAATAACCATATTAATCCCCCACTTAATTTTATTATTTTATCATAATTTTTATTAAAATTAAAATTCATAGATATATTTTTTATAATCAATATTCATTAATTTATTATTCTTATTTTCTATACTAGGCAATATTTCATCTTTTACTCTATATACTAAATCAAATTCTTCTCTTGTAATATCACCATTATTATATGCATCTATTAATTCATCTTCATCTAAAATATTTACATTTCCATAACAATATGTAATATCTAAATATAAATCATCATAACATGGTATATTAGTATCACTATCTAATCTATTATTTTTACATATATCAAAATAATATTCTAAATCATTTAATTTATCATCTATAAATATTCTCATAGCATAATTTTCATTCTTAGGTATTACTTCAAATACATAATAATTATCATCCATAACACATAATCCATTACTAATTATAAATTTTT
Organism: uncultured Erysipelotrichaceae bacterium; assembly: GCA_902795975.1. The sequence continues at coordinate 16,926 of CADBNE010000049.1, read as the reverse complement.
CTCTTGCTTTAATAATTCTTTTAACACATATATAATAATCATCTTCATCTAAAAATAATTTACATCTATATTTTTCTATATCTCTCATATATGTTTTTGTTATAATTTTTGTTTTCATTTTATCACCTAATTAAATTATAACACTATAAGTAAAAAAACAGATATTAATATCTGTTCATAAAACCACTACATTTGCCACAATCATTATTTATTATTTGATTTTCTTCAGAACAAGTATATTGTGGTGTATATGTATGATTATAAATATGTCTATTTACAACATGAGTATGTATTGGACATACATGTGGTACTTCATGATAAAAATCTTTTTGTACACACTTATTAATAGTTGGTTCAATTACTTGTTGTTGTCTATTACAACATCCACTATTAGGTTTCATAAAATTTTGATTAAACATAACTAATCCCCCTTACCTAACTTATCATATGTTATAAGGTATAAAAGGAATGTACTTATGTCTATATTATATTACTTAATATCTTATCACTACGTTTTTTTAAATCCTGAAATTTATTTTCATCAAATAAATTTATATTATCTGTTTCAATATCTATATCTCTTGGTGATATATCAAGCCCTATTGTACTTACTAAATAATCATATATACTTTTAATACTACTTGAATCTAATATTTTAACTATTTCTGCATTATCTATAAAATCAGGTACAAAATATTCATTTTCAGTTAATGAAGTATTACCATATACAACTATATCTTTTATAGGAATTCTTACTAAATAAACATTATCACATTCTGAATCGATAGATGCATCTAATATACTTGATGTTAATCTAACAAATCCACCCATTCCAAATAATGTTTGTTCTTCTAATTGTTTTTCAAGACTATTTTTATTATCACATACTTTTTTTCCATTTCTATAGTTATAAGATTTTATTCCATCTAAATCTTCATTTTCAAATTCTTTAAATAAATATATATATCCATCACGTACTAAATTAATGTTTATAGGCATAGTCTTTTTAAATAAATTTCTTGTTCTATTATATTTAGAATGACTTTTATTTAATTCACGAATAAGTCTTTTCTTTAAATTATTTTCCATAATCATAAAATGTAATTCTTTATCTGATGGATATTTACCCATAAAATGCATTACAACTCTATATAAATCAATTGTCTTAAAATCATTTATATTATCAATTGGTATACCAAAATCTTTAGGACTAATATCTAACTTAATAATATTTTTTAGATAATTATATATTTCTTTTATTTCATCAAATCTATATTTAGCTATTATTTCTTTTTTATCAATATAATCTGCTACTAAATATTCTTGTTCTAACCTAGATATTTCATTTCTATATACATATACATCATCTAATGGAACTTTAACAATATATATAGTATTCATATTAGAATACATAGCAGCTGTTATAGGACTAGATGAAAGAGATATAAAAGGAGTATCAAACTCTTCAGTATGTAATTGAGCTATAACATCCAATGGTCTATCAATATTTGATAATTTAATTTTCTTTTTATAATATTTTGAAGAAAAACTACTTAAATTATTACTATCTCCTCTAAATAAATATATATATCCATCTTTAACAAAATTATTATTTACTGGTTGATTATTATATATTTTATGTGTTCTATTTATATTCATATTACACCTACTTTTTCAATATAAAATTACTTGGTTCATAACCTTCTTTAAATAAAGCTTTACCCATTATTTTTAATTCTTTATTTAAATAACTAGTATCTTCTAATTCTCTAAAAAATGCATTACCACCTATATACTTTAAGTTTTCTAATCCCTTAGAGCTTACTATTTTTTCAAATGATGCATCACCTTTTATATATTCTACAGATGGAATTGATTCTGCACTTTCTATATAATCTCCATATGCATTACAAAATATTACTTTTAAATTTGGATAATAACATTCCTTTTTCTTAGGATAAAAGAATGTAGTAACTACTGTTTTTTCATTTAGTTCAGATTCAGAAAGTGCTACTTCTGACTCTAAGCAATTATAATATTTAGCTATTTGTCCTCTTACATTAGTACCTATTCTTAATTCATCAATTTTAGGATCATGCATACCAAATACTAAATATGAATAACATTCACCCATTCCAAATATATATTCAAATTCTTCATTAGTTAATTCTAAATTATTATTTATTTTATTCTCTATATACTTAATATACTTTAATGTATTAATATCTTCTTTAGCAGTTTCAGAATAATAATATTCTTTTATCTTTGATTCTAATATATCTATTAAATCTAATTCTATACTTAAACCATTTCTTCTACCAAAGACACTCATAAATTTATTGTCCTTAATAAAAGCACACAATCTAGGTATTTTATATTCTCCATTTTTATCAACACTATAATATATTTCTATATCATATGTATCAGAATATTTTTTTAATCTATCTAACCATAAAGGATTATATTTACATATATCATCATAATATTCTTTACTATATCTTTTCCATATTCCATCATTACCATAATTCTTTAAGTTATCTAAATTTACTACATCATTAAGTTCACTTATTTCTTCTTTAGAAAGTAAATTAATCATACTCATAAATTTAGTTAAATCAAAATCTAAAAAATCCATTATAGTTTCATGTTCTATTGTACTATGTTGTTGCATTCTACTAACAATACTCTTTTTTATTATTTCTTTTTCATTTTTATTTTCTAATAATTGTTTAACGTATGAATACTTTAGCATGTATAAATTAATACTACTAATTAAATCTCTATTATTTTCATTATTAGAAAAAAATTTATTAAGCATATCCTCTATATATGTATCATATTTTATATATTGTTTAATCATAGTAAACATTTGTGAAAAATCGAAATAACTTTTAATATTCATTTTACTAAATTTGTCTACTACTTCTTCATATGATTGATACAATTTATATCTTTTTTCTTCTTCTTCCATATTTGGATGTAATTTATCATATATTTCAAAAATATTTTTACCTTTACTATTGATATAATCTAAATTTTTATATTCATCAAAATCATCAATACTTTCAGCATCTATTTCTTCATAATTATATATATCTTCTTGAATAATAAATACTATTAAATCAAATATAGTTTCATCTTCAATACAATCTAATATTTCATATATATCAGATTTTTCTATTAATTCTATTACTTCATCTTTTTCTTCATCTTCATTTGATTCATATCCAGTATCAATATCTTCTAAATAATAAGCACAATTAATTGTATAATAATATATTAATAATAATCTTATTAAATCTTCTTTATCATCTTCATCATACATATTAATAGAATCACATATATAATTTATTCTATTAATTTCTTCATCTGTTAATGTTTCACCCTTAATATATATAGAATTCTCTTCATTATATGTTAAAGGATACTTTTCTATAGCCTGTGTATATAGTCTTAACAATTCTTCTCTCATATCATGTAATGTATTCATAATTTACCCCCAATTTAAGTTATTACTATAACACATCAAAAAAAGAAAGTCATTAACTTTCTTTAATATTTTCATTTATTTCTTTATCTAATTCTTTCAAGTGTTCACCAAATTCTTTGCTCTCCACATCAGTATAACCTACATAGAACACTTTATCTATTTGATCATGATTAAACATTAATACTTGATTAGAATTAATTACTCCTTCAGGATACATACAACCTGAATAATCAAATACTTTATCTTTATATTCCTGTCCTATACAACAATAACCAGTAATCATTATTTTCTTAGTACCATTTTTTAATAATACTACTGTTCCTAAAGGTAAAAATCTTTCAACTTTATCATTTTGTTCCATAGTTACTCCTTTCAAATATGCTTAGTATTTTCTACATCATCTACTAATAAATCATTTAAATTAGTTTTAACTTTTATATTATTATTTAATCCACTTAAATCATAAATACCATAAATATATATTTCTTCTAGTAGTGATAACTTATTTAATGTAGGTACTATATCTCCTTTAATTAATGATTTAAATATATTTAATTTTCTTAAATTAATTAATTTACTTATTGAATTAAAATTATTTACTCTACAATCTTGTAGTGTTAATGACTCAATACTTGGTTGAATATACTCTGCATTAACTTCTTTACTACTTTGATTCTTAAATATAACTAATGATTTTAAATTAACTAAATCTGTTAAAAAACTATAATCCTCAATAAAACATCCAATTAATTCTAAAGATGTAATATTATCCAAAACAATTAAACTAGAATCAGCATCTATAGCGCATCCTTTTAATATTACTTTTGAAGCACCTGAGTTTCTTATAAGATTTAAATTTTCTAATGTTATTAATGCATTTGTTATGCATACTTGTTTTAAATTTTTAAACTTAGTAATATCACTTATATTTATTTTATATGCTTCATCTTCTTTCATTTCACCTTCAAAATAAATATTTTGTATATTATCTAAATCATTGTAATCAATATTATCATATTTTTTATTTAATATAGTTTGTAAATAATTAATCAAATTTTTATTTGTTATTTGTATCATAATTAATACGTACCTCCTGAATTATATAATTTTAAATCATCTGCTGTTAAACTCTCTGCTATCATTCTAGCTCCACCTGATCTTGTAATTAAATCAGTTTTTCCACTACTTAAAAAGTCATTTAGTTGTAACATAGCTTGTTCTAAACCATATTTATACTCTAATTCTTTTTGTATATAATTTATAGATTCATTAATTCTTACTTTTCTATCTAATGAATCTATATAAGATATTACATAGGATTTAGGCATTCTTTGTAACTCTTTTCTAGCTCCATTTGTACTAGTTATTCTATTAGGATCATCAGTAGCAATATAACCAATTAATCCTTGTATACCTTTATTTTTACCATATTTAGCATCCATTGTCTCAACAATAAAATCTAAATTATCAACACCTTGAAGTGTTGGAGAATAAATTCTATATTCTTCATCCATATCTGCAATATGATATTTCATGAAATCATCACTAGGTCCAAAGAATTCTTCTCCACCAACTTTCCAAGTTGTATCTACTGGAATTCTTTCTCCTCTATCTCCTATAACCATATTCCATGCATGTTTTTCTTGTTCTCCATACATATTTTTTCCAATACCACGAACATATTCACATGGTACATTAGCTCTATCACATAATTCTTTATATAATTGTGAATAACCAGCACATACTAATCCTTCATGTCCTGCTACATTATTTGATGTAATACCTCTTAAACTAGCACCAATATAATGTGGTTTTTCATTACCATATACAGGAAATTCTTCTGCTACTAACTCATATATTTGCCTTGCTCTTCTAATAGTAGGTAGATTCTTATCAATTCTTGCTTCTAAGCCTTCAATTCTTTTCATTATTTCTAATGCTTCATATCCATTATATGTTACTCTACTAGTATACTTAGGATCACTTAAGTATTTTGCCTTCATTCTACCATTTGAATCTCCTAAACCACCAAGTATTTCTACTTTTACTTTTGATAAATCATCAACATTTTCAAGTACATATGATGTAATATCCATTGTATTTTTACACCTTATTAAAGGATTATTACCACTTCGTATATATCCATTAATATCTGATATAAGAGCTTGTTGACTTTCTCTACTCATATGTTCTACAGATACTCTTTCATAAGAAACTATATCATTTTTAGATTGAAAGTATCCTAGTTTATCATTTATATTTCCAAGAGTATTAGCTTGTATTTTATTTCTATTAGCATATGCTTTCCTTAAATTAGTAGATTCTCCTAAAGAGGACATTATTAATCCTACTGCAGCTTGAGTACCAACTTGTTTCCATCCACCTTGTTCATCCCATATATTCTTATATTTTTCAAAAAATTTAGTATCATCATCAAACTCTATATACTTCTTTGTTTTAGGATCATAATATCCTTTTTGATAAATTGTTGAAATAAGTGGTTGAACAAACCCCTCAGATGCACCATCTATAGTATCTAATCCTACTCTTAATCCTACATTTGCTAATTCTGATTCAAATGGTGAAAGCCCAGCTATTTTACCACCTATATAAAATTGGAATCCTTCCCATGTACCAGTGGCAAGAGCTGCTGCAGCACCTTCTTCTGTAGAGGCATCATTTTGATATGCAGTTTCAGCACCCTTACCTACTCCTCCTGCAAAAGCAGACATACCTAAAGTAGATGCTGTTGGAGCAGCCATAGTTAAACTATCTGCTGCTAAAGATGTTCCACCTGTACCTATAGCAGTTAATATTACTCCAGTAGTATATCCTAAACTAGATGATATTGATCTTACTGTATCAAATCCATATGCCTCATCATTTATCCATGAACCCAAGCCAGTTTCATCATAATAAAAATCAAAGAAATTTCCAACATGATTTTTAGAAATAAATTTCTTAGTATTTTCATACATATAATCTGTAAAATCTGTTCCACGTGCTAAATCTATTGGAGCTGTTACTAAAGATATTATTCCAGTACCTGCTAAAGCACCAGTATCAACTAAACTTTCTCCAAACTTAGATATACCTTCTACTAATGATGTACATATTCCAAGTCCTGTTGCACCTACTTTTTTAACAGGTTTCTTTAAACCTTTTACTGTTTTCTTTGCCTTATTTAAATATCCTGTACAAGTATCAACTATACAACTACCAAAAGATATTTTTTCTTTTTCATAATTCATTGATTCTTTTCTTTTTTTATTACGATATGCTAATCCTACTATATCAGCAAGACTATTAAACGCATCTGGATTTTTTGCACCAACTAAATTCATTAATTCAGGTTTTATCTTATTAAAATTTTGTTCATCCATATATTTTTGTTCCAAATTAGAATAATTTATTTTTGCTACATTATAATTTGAACTAGATGAATAATTAGTATTTGAAAAATTATAATTAGTTTGTAATGATTTAGCAGCACTATTAGCACTATTTAAATGTTTATTATAATTATCCCAACGTTTAGTATCATTATTTGTATTTTTTGAAGTATTAAAATTAGTAACTTGTTTTGTTTGATTATTAGATGAATAATTATAAGTATAATTATTATTGTTATAAGTATTATAGTTTACTGAAGTATTTTTATATGAATTTCCTCCATTACTATTTTGCCTCCTAGAAAAATTAAAATTAGAGCTAGATTTTTTTGATGAATTAATATTCGTTACTATTCCCATATAACACCATATCCATTCTTATTTTTTTATTGTCTCAATTAATTTATTTAATTTTTCTTTAAATAATTTTTCTTCATTATCTATATAACCATCACAAATAATTGAATCAATATCATCATTATTAAATAGTAAATTAATATCAGAAGATATAACTCCTTCTGGATAAGCACATCCAATATAATCATATAAATTACTATCTTTATCTTGTTCCTTACATAAAAATCCAATAATCATTACTTTCTTTTTTGTCTTCTTTAATGTAATTATAGAACCAATTGGTAAAAAATTATTCTCCATAATTATTCTCCTTATATTTATTTAATGCACTCTTTAATACTTCAATATTATCATTTAAAGATTTTTTAAATTCTCTTTCTTCATTATCAACATATCCTACGTAAATAAGTTCATCAATATCCTTTACATCAAATAATACTAACTTATTCCCTGTTAAGATTCCTTCTGGATAAAAACAACCGCAATAATCTTTAACTATATTTTTATTTGTTTCTGATGTACATAATATTCCTGTAATCATTATTTTCTTATTCATATTATTTAACTTAACAATACTACCTATTGGAAGTAATTTACCATATCTATTCATACTATCTCCTATTAATTTTTGTACTTACTAATTCTTCTAAACTATGTATTATTTCATGATTTACTTCTAGATTTTTATTTTCTCTATCCATAAGTAATACTTCTAACCTTTTTTCTTCACCAATACTCAATAACTTATCACTATCATCTATATATAAAGCTTCTCCCTTCTTTATACTATAATCATTAATTGGATAGTCAAAGAATATACCATCTTCTTTCTTACAATTATAAATTGAAGAAACATATACTCTTTCAAAATATTTTGCTATATCATATTGTTCTATTATTCTTAGTACACATGGCCAATTATCTGTTAACATTAATAATTTATATTTATTACTTAATTTTTCTAATGATTCAATAGTATCATCATATATAGTATATTTGCTTTTACCATATGTCATATCGAACGCTAAAGAAGAAAGATCTTCTTTTGTATAATTAGTATAATTAATATCTTTAAAAACACTATCATAAAAATCATAAAACATTTCATATTCTTCAGACTCAGTAATTACTTTCCTATCTAATATATTATTAAACTTTTTAGTTGCATTATTAAACTCATCTATATCTATCTTATTTATATCAAATAATTCTAAAAATTTTGGAGTAATAAACCAATGTCCAGTAGTTGGTTTAAATAGAACTTTACCAAAATCTAATATTAAATATTTTATATCATTCATATAGTATCACCATTATAAGTATATCATTATTTTTTACTTTTCCAAAATATTTTGATAAAATATTTCACTAGGTGATTTTATGCTTATAAATATTAATCAAATTAATGAATCTTGGCATTCATTTGTCCTTGATGAATCAGTACAAAAAGAATTAACTATAATTGAAAAAAAATTAAAAAATACAAAGTATTTTCCAAGAAAGAAAAATATATTTAGATTTATGAATCAAGATTTATATAATCTTAACTATGTTTTAATGGGAATGGACCCATATCCACAAGAATATGAATTAATATATCCAAATGGAGATGTAAAAATTAGACCTGTTGCTACTGGAAGATGTTTTGAACCTGATTATTTAGATGATTGGGATGATGAAATGAATAAATCATTAGAAAATATACTTAAAGTAATTTATTTAAATGAAAATAATACTATTAAAAGTATAAATGAAATAAGAGAAGAAATTGCTAATAACGAATTTAAAATATTACCACCTCATGAATGGTTTGATAATTTAGAAAATCAAGGAATATTATTACTTAACTATTCTCTAACTGTGAAAGCATACAATCCAGGTTCGCATATTAATTTATGGAGTAATTTTACTACTAAACTAGTTAATTATATTACTGAAAACAATAATAATATTAATTGGATACTATTAGGTAAAAATGCGCAAATGATAGATAAATATATTGATAATAAAAAAGTAATATATGGACCTCATCCATCTTATTATACATTTGTAAATAAAAATAATTGTTTTAAAGATTTAGATATAGATTTTACAGGATATCAAAAAAAACGCTAAAAAGCGTTTTTTTTATCTTATTCTCTTTGATAACATTGGGCCATATGCTCTTATTTCACAATTACGTAAACCTAACAATGTTAAAGGTCCTTTAGGAATAAAATTATTAAAATAACATTCTATTGGAATACTTACACCATAGTGTACAACTAATAATACATTCATATCTCCATAATTTTTAACAATATCATCAAGTGCTAAATAAACTCTTTTGAAAAAAGTTTTCATATCTTCACCATATAACATTTGTTTATTTTCAAAATAATCCCAATAATCTCTATAATTTAAAGTTGTTGGATTTAATCCTCTTAATTCTCCAAAATTTCTTTCTTCTAATCTTTCATCATAAATAATTGGTATTTGTCTATTCTTATTAATAATCTTTGTAGTAGATGCAGCTCTTTTTAATGGTGAACTAATAATAAAATCAAGATTTATATTTGATAATGTTTTCTCTAAATTATAAGCTTGTCTAATACCTGTTAAATTTAGTGATATATCATATTTTCCCATTAATCTATTTTCTTTATTCCATTCTGTTTCACCATGTCTAATAACATATATCATTTTATCACCCTATATATATTCTAATAATTTATCAAATTCAGTATAACCAAATTCACTATTTAAATGTCCTCCATCAAATATAATATTTTGATGTTCTGTAATTGTATCTGCAAAATCTTTTTCAATATCAAAAGGAACGTATGAATCATTATCTGAATAAAGACATATTATATCATCACAATATTCTTTTATATCAGATAAATTATCTATATACATACTTTCATTAACTTTATCATAATCTTCATTAAGACCTAAATAATTGTTAAATCCACATATAAATACTAATCTTTTTACTTTTATTTTATTCTCTATTAAAAATTTACATATAAAAATAGGCGCTATTGAATGTGCAAATATAATAGTATTTTCATTTATTAAATTAGATTCTACATATACATTTAATAACTTAGACCAATTAGTATAATTTTGATATCCTACTCCACTAGGAAAATCAGGAGTGTATACATCTAATTTTTTGTCTTCTATATTTTTTCTTAACCATGGTATCCAATTAGAAAATGGACTAGCATAACTACCATGTAGTATAAAATAATTATTTTTCATTATTCCTCCACATACTATTATCTACAATAAATATTTCTAGATTTTTTGGTTCTTCTACATTATCTGTAAACATTCTTTTTAGACTTCTCATAAAAGCATTATGTGTTACTATTAATATTTTATCATCACTATTGTACTTAGTAAATATATCATTTAAAAATGAAATAATTCTTTTATCTACATCTTCTAATTTTTCACCATTTGGTGGATTATATAACCCTTTCTTGTATAAATCATATTCTTTTTCTGGTAACTCAGACTTTAATTTACCCTGCCAATTTCCTGTTGATACTTCAGTAATTCTTTCATCTATAATAAAATCTACATCACCCATTATTGCTTTTAAAGTTTGATGCGTTCTTTTAAGTGGTGAACAATAATAATAATCAAAATCTTTATCTAATTTTTTTCCTAATTCTTTAGCACTTTCTATTCCTTTTTCTGTTAAATCAGTTTCTAATCTTCCAGTTAATATTTTATCAACATTAGCTTTTGTTTCTCCATGCCTTATAAAATATAATATTGCCATATTATTCACCCATCTTTATAGTATCTAAATCATCTGGAACTAATACATTTCCATTATAATATTTTTTAGCCTCTTTTAAATATAATTCTTTTCTTTTCTCTTTATTATTATCTAATGTATGATATAAAATTAAATTTTTTATATTTAAATCTTTAAAATTATTACATACAGATTTTACAGTTGAATGATTTTTCTCATATGGTTTATACTTATCTGCTTCACTATCTAAACAAAAAGCTTCATGCATTACATAATCTTTATTTTTTATTCTATCATATAATTTTTCATTAAGTGTTTCATCACCTAAAAATACTAATGTTTCTCCATTATTAAATGTAGTTTCAAAACCATATAATTTATTTGCTTTAGCTTTTGCATCGAAAAAAGTATAATTCATATCACATATATTTAAAGTTTCATTATCTTTAACTATAATAATATTTAATAATTCATCAATATGTTTTACTAATTCAATTGGATATAAATGTTTATATATATCTTTAATAGCACGTGCTACTTCATCATTACAATATACATTTAATGAACTATATTTACCATGTAAATGCATCATACTAAATCTTTTTAATAACCAAAATAATCCAAGTATATGATCTGTATGAGTATGAGATATAAATATATCATGTATATCACTTAGTGATATATTTTTTTTACTTAAAATATTTACAATATCATTACTTCCACCTGTATCAATTAAAAAATATTTACTATTATTATCAATAATAAAACAAGTTTCGTAATATTCATACATGAAACCATTACCTGTTCCTAATATAATTATTTGTTGCAATTAAATCACCAAATATATAATAACACAAAATAAAAAGTAAGTCTAAACTTACTAATTATTTACTCTTATATCACCTGATGTTGTTTTTATTTTTAATTCACAGTTAGCATGTCTATCATTATTACCTACTTTAACATCCCCACTTGTTACTTTAGTATCAAAGTATACACTAGATAATACATTATCTATTTCAACATCTCCACTTGTTACTTTTATTTCTGAATCTTTAATAATATTTAAATTTTTAATTTTTATATCTCCTGAAGTTGTTTTAATTTTTAAATATTCATTAATAGTATTTAATGTAATATCTCCACTTCTTGATTCTAAATCAATACTATTAACTTTTTCAACTTTAACATCTCCGCTTGTAACATCTAATTTAGCACTATTTGCATCTTTAATTTCAATATCACCACTTGTTACTTTTATATCTACATTATTAAAATTAATATCTGAAATAATATCTGATGATTTTGAATTGATTGCTAAATCATATTCTTTTTCTGGTAATGTAACAACTATTTCTCTTTTCTTACTAACACAGAAAATGAAACAATTATATTTTTTCTTATTTTCTATTGTTAATGTATTATTATTTACATTAACACTTAAGTCTTTATCATCTATATCATATACTTTTACATTTGTTTTTTCATCAGTTGATTTTTTAAATATAATATCTATGCTTTTAGCATCTATATCTATTTTATTAAATTCATCATTTATTACTTCATCATATACTAATTTAGCTGGTTTAGTCTTAAAATCAAATTTAAACTTTCTTCCATCTTTTACAAATATAACTAATACTCCCATTAAAATTGCTACAACTAAACTAAGTATTATTATTTTTAATATATTTATTGTATTATTCATTTTTATTTTCCTCCATTTCAACAACAATTTTTATTATTTCAAATACTACTCCATATATAATCCATATTAACCATGTTATGTACCATGCCATTGTTAAAAAACTAACTAAAAAATAAATTGCTGTAAAAATTCCACAAGTAATTGTTCTCAATGAATTTATTTTTTTATCTTTTTCTGTAATTTCTTTTTTTGGTTTCTTAGGTGCTAAAACGATACCTTGATATACTATTAAGCATACACCTATGCCTGCAAATAGAAGAAATGCAGAAATAAATATTCCTTCATTTAGGTTAAGAGTTTCTTCACCTATAATTACAGACATAATAGCTAAAAAGAAACATAATATACCTGATACTATAAATAAAGCTTTTTTCTTTTTTAATTCTTGATTTTCTTCATTCTTTTTTTCTATTATAGTTTCTTCTTTTGCATTACCAGTTAATAATTGTTCTGTAGATATTTCATACAAATTACATATAGGAACAATTTTATCGAAATCTGGTTTTGATTCATCTGTTTCCCATTTAGATATTGTTTGTCTTGTTACATTTAATTGTTCTGCTACTTGTTCTTGAGATAAATGTTTTTCCTTTCTTAATTCATATAGTCTTTCACCTAAAGACATATTTCCACCTCCACAATAAAATTATATTAAAAATATCAGTTGCACTCTACCAATTATACTTAGAAATTTGTCAACTAACCTTAACATTTATAATTATAACAAAAAAATTATAAATTATATATATGTATTTATACATCTTATGGTATAATATATACTTGGTGAGAAAAAATGATTAATATACGCTTAAGCGCAATAAAAAAATGCTACAACACTTTATCAAATTGTAAGCATAATGGTAACGAATTAAAAAATTTACTATACTTAGTTACACAATTACTTCAATATTGTACAATTAATGAACTAGATGATGTAGATGTTAATGATAATATGTTAGCAAATCTTCTACTTGTATTTGATGATGAATTAAATGATATAAAACTAAATTATGTTAATAATAAAATAGGATGTAAAAGATTTAAATTATTACCAAGTAATATTTCCTTTGGTATAGCATGTTCTGTTCCAGGAGATACAACATTAATGACAAATGGATATGAACAAGGATTTATATATATGGCAGCAGGTTCATCAATTAGATCTCACAAACATACTGATACTATTGAAATATATAATAAATTAGATGGTAATATGAAAGTATTTAATGATTATCAAGATATAAATATATGTGGAATAAATAATAATCATGAAATTGATAAAGTTGATAGATTAACTATAGTAGAAACATTTAAAATAAGAAGAGATTTATTAAATGATGAAAAAACAAAAAATACTTCTAAAGTATTAATAAAAAAATAGAGGCTGTAAACAGTCTCTTTTATTTTGTAAATTTACAATGTAAATATATTTTACTAGTTATTAATTACAATGCAATGTAATTAATTGAAATCAAATACTATTTTGTTATCATTATCTAACTTTAATCTACCATTAAATTCTTTACCATTTTTAGAAATAAATCCTTCTATCTTAGAAGTACATTTATCTTTAAGAAGTAATTCAGCATTCTTTTTAGAAATTATTCTTCCACATATAGTACTATTTATTTTAAAATCACATTCTTTATAATTCTTACATCCATAAGCATATCTATTTCTTACTACATCATTTCCACATTTTGGACATTTACCAACTATATCTCCATAAAATCCAAAATCAGTATCACGTTCTATACTTACTTCTTTTTTATTAAATACTTTTCTTATTTCATCACATGCTAAAGCAACACTATCATCTACAGTTATCTCATTATGAAATACTTGTTTTAATGATTTACCTAATTTACTTGTTTGATACTTATCCATAGATATTTCCATTTGTACTAATGAATTAATTAAATATTCACCTTTAGGTAAGATTGTATATACATCTTTTTTTAGTGATATATATTCAGATGATTTAGCATTATCTATAATACCAGTTCTAGTAGCATCCGTACCTAATTCTAATCCTTCAAATATAGCTTTATAATCTTCAGTATCATCATATTCTCCATTTTGAATCTTTTCATCTATATCTTTTTTATCTTCTTTAAATGGATTCATTAAATAATTATTAAGTGTTTCAATTGTATAATGTTTAGGTGGTGTTGTTTCTTTTTCTTTCAGCTTAAAATTAGTATTAACTATATCACCAACATTTAAATCAGGTAATACTTTATCCTTAGTAGTAGGTTCTTCATACTTAGTCCATCCAGGTACTTTAATAATAGTCCCCTTTAATACAAAATCTTCATATTCACCTACACTAATTTTAATTTCTGTTTTTTCTACTTCACATTCTTCATCACAAAATACAGATACAAATCTCTTAAATACAGTTTTATATATTAATAACTCATCAGGACTTAAATTAGAACTATTAGGAATCTTATATGTAGGAGTTAAAGCTGAATGTGATTCTATTTTTGTATCATCAAATATAGTCTTTTTATCCTTAAATTTTACAGGATATCCCATACCTTTAATATTTTTAATAATATCTTTTATTTTATCTTTCTCTGCAGTTGCTAAATACTCAGAATTAGTTCTTGGATATGTTAAATATCCATTTTCATATAATTTTTGTACTATATCTAATGATTTATCCATAGGTATTTTATGTTTTTTACCTAAATAATTTTGTAATTTAGTAAGTGAAAATAATTTAGGTGGATTCATTTTATCTTTTTTTACTTTTTTATCTTTTACAATAGCATCCACACTATTATATTTTTCACATAATTCTAAAGCTTTTTGTTGTTCTTTTAAATCAAACTTTTCTTTACTATTTAGTTCTACTTCACAACCTTTAGTTTCTTCTTTACTAAACATACCATAATACATACTTGGTACAAAGTTTCTAATAGCCATATCTCTATCATATATAGCTTTAACTATAGGTACTATTACTCTACCAACACGTAAAAAAGTACCTGTTTTAAGTGATGCATATCTAGTTAAATTAACTCCATATAACCAATCTATATATGTACGAGCATAACCTTCATTAGCTAGATTATCATATTCATTATCTAACTTCATTTCACTTAATCCTTTTTGTATAGTTTGTGGAGTTTGATCTGGTAACCATAATCTATATATATCTTTATTACCTTTTAAACCATTTTCTATACATAATCTAACTATTATCTCTCCTTCTCTATCGGAGTCTCCAGCATTTACTATTTTATCTACATCTTCTCTATTCATTAATATAGAAAGTAAATTAAATTGTTTTTGTACACCACTATCTACTTTTTTTTCAGCATTCTTTTTTAAATTAAATTTAAACTCAGTTGGAAAACATGGTAAATTATCCATTTTCCACTTAAAATCTGTAGGATTATCTTCATAGTCTTCTATATCTGCTAAAGAAAATAAATGTCCGAAGGCCCAAGAAACTAAATACTTATCATTTGAAAAATATCCATCATTTCTTTTCATATTACCAATAGCGCTTACTATATTTCTTGCAAGTGATGGTTTTTCTGCTATTATTAATATCATTTTTAGCCTCCTTCTATAATCTTCATAATATTTATTATAACATATTTAAACATATAAAAAGAACTATTTATAGTTCTTTTAATGATATCCTTTATTCTTATTTATTTCTTCTTCCTGATTTATTAAACTTTCTACATGATTAAAAAACATTTCTTTTTCATTATAATCCAATCTAAATGCTGCAGACCTTTTAACATCATCCATTCTTAATTTATAATTTTGTAATATATAATAAACATTTTTTAATCTTTCTTCATATTCAATTTGTTTTTCACCATCACTCATTTCATAAGAATCATTTAATTTTACTTTCAAAAAATTCATTGTAGAGTTAGCTAATAAATGTCCATTATAACTATAGTTATATAATTCAATTAATCTTTCTAATAAAGGTAAATTTTTTACTTTATTAAATAAATCTACTAAATTATTTTCTTCCATATATTCTATAAATTCCTCTTTAGTACGTCCTAAAGTTTCTTGTTCTGTACTTAATAATAAATCGTCAATTGTTTTTGCAGGTACTGAATCTAATCCACATACATCATAATACAAAAACATTTCTTCTTTATCTTTATATCCTAATAATTTTGCTTCTTCATCATAATTTCTAAAATACATAAAATGTCACCTATATAAATATAACATATTTTTT
>CADBNE010000048.1 GCA_902795975.1 uncultured Erysipelotrichaceae bacterium | reverse complement strand
ATGTACTTTATCTCCTATCAATTCATAAGGAATATCATCAGCAATATTCATAGTAAAATTAATAGGTTTATCCCCAATACGAGTACTTGTTACTCTAGCCATACCTTCTATTTCAGATTTAAAGTTATATTTATTATCTACTATTTCTAGTTTTTCACTTTCTATTTTACTTATATCTAATATATTACCTACTATCTCCAATAATGTTTGAGAAGCATTCATTATATCACTAGAATTTTCTACAACTTCTTCAGGTAATTTATCTTTAAATTTTAAATTATCTTCACTAAGTCCTACTATAGCATTCAAAGGTGTACGTATTTCATGACTCATACTAGATAAGAAATCACTCTTAGCTTTATTAGCTTTCTCTGCTTGACTCTTAGCTATTTCTGCTTGTTCAAGTAATTTAACATCTGGATTTTCAATAAAGAAATATGTTAAAATTGTTATAAAAGTTTCAAATGGTGAAAGCAATAGTAATGTTGGATTGGTTACTTGTATAGATGCTTCTATAAAACCTAAAATAAGAAATATAAATAATGGAATATATTTTGTTTTTGTTTTTTTATCCATTTTTTTTAATCCAACAATCAAGCTAACAAACATAATTGTACTATAAACAAATCCTGCGACATATGTAATACTTACTGCCAATCCATATGAATACATCGCTGTATTATTAAGCATTTTATGTTGAATTGGTAAAACAAGTGCACTTAAAACAAATACAGCAAACAATACTTTTGTTAAAACATTTAAAACATGACTATATTTTTTTTGATAATTTTTTCCAATTCCTATTACATATATTGTAAAATAGTATGTCCACATATTAACATATACTAAAAAAACTCTATTAAAAATATTAATTATATAATCAGGATAATGATAATAAATAACGATATATTGCAATATATCAATAATTAATCCCAAAATGTTTACTACGATAATTTTCTTATACATTCTTGTATCAAAATTATCAACAGCTCCCTTCACATAATAAATACTAGCAATTAACAATAAATATAAAAGAGAAACCATAAAAATACTTAACATACCATCTACTCCTCTATTCTATCTATTATTTTAACATAAAAAAAGAAAACATTCTATTATGTTTTCTTCTAATATTATAATTTTTTTTGATTTGTTAAATCTTCTGTGATTTCATTATCACTTTTTACTATTTCTCCATCAACTATTCTAAATGTATTTGATAATGCTAATTTTTGTAAATATACAACATTTCTCTTACCACTACCAGTTAATTCATATGAGTTTTCTTGATTTATTATTCTATAATATATTTCCTTACATTGTGGGAATTCACTTTCAAGACGATTTTGAAGTGATGTTAACACTTTAATTTTATTTACCTTTGATAATGGTGAAAACTCTATACTTAAAACAGGAACTTCAACACCATCTTTTTCAACAGCAACAGTTGAACATGACATAATATTTTTTGTATCCTTACAAGCAACTTCAGCAAATCTATAACAAGGAATTGTAACATTATTTTGTAAATTTACTCTATCTTCCATTCTACCATTAACAATAACATTACCAATCTTATTAATATATCCATACACATCACAAGAAAACCAATCTCTTCCATATACATCTCTTACAATTTTTTCTTTTGATCTCTCAGGATTATTTTTATAACCAGTCATTGAAGTAATAGAATTTGCAACTATGATTCCAGGTTCACCGTAATCACATTCTACAAGTGAACCATCTGGTAATTTTTTTAAAGCAGTTACAACTGCAAAAGGAACTGGTGTCATCCCATATTCACTTCTACCCAATTTTGTAAACTTAGTTAAAGATTGAACTTTCTTTAACAATGTATAATATATTCCTCCATGTTCACAATCACCACCACCAATTGATAATGGTCCATATAATAATTTAATTCCATTTAATTTTATACCACTACCAGCTCTAGCTTTTCTTAAAAAAGTATTTATAAATTTTTCTTCTCCTGGACTAGTTGGTTCACCTACTGCCATTGTAACAAGTAGGTAAGGTAATTTTCTTCCTTTAAATTTTCCCCTTATTAAATAGTCTTTTGCCATTTCAACTAAAAAGCTTGTTGTTGCATCTAAGTGTACAGGTTTATTTAATATTACATAATCCAATAATTTATGTTTGTCATACTCAGGTTCTAATGCTACAGTACCATGTTTTATCAAATTATCTGAAATACATGTTACAAGATTTGTATTAGAATCACTATGAATGTGTGCTAACCCTCTTATTTCTGGCACCTCAGGACTACCTGTTAAATTTGTATCATTATATATTCCACCAACAATATAACTTCTATTACTATGCATTATAGGCTTTGGAAAACCTATTCTTGTTGAACCACTAGTATAAGTTATTGTAAAATCTGTGTCTAAATTATTATCATCTACTATTTCTTCAGAATAATCATTACCATAACTTACAAATTCATTAAATGTCAAAATACTAGAATCATTTTTTTTCATTTCAGGTACTAGATTATCATAATGATAGTATTCGTCTAATTCTGGTTCATATTCATCACATTCTTTAGGATTTTTTGGCAAAGAGTCGGCTAATGAAACAATTACTTTATTTTGAAAATTTACTCTATCAGCTATATGAGCAATTTTTTTATATTCTACATCAGTACTAAAAAATATTTTTGAATTTGTTTGTTTAAGTATTTGTTCCATATATTCTGCATTAAGATGTGACCCCATTAAGTTTAATTTTGCACCTATCTTATTTGCTGCTAACATTATATATACCAATTCTGGGGTATTAGAAAGACAACAAGGTATCTCATCTCCCTTTCGAATTCCATACTTATACAAACTTTTTGCTAATACATCAGCTTTTGCAAACATTTCTTCATAAGAAATTTTATTACCTCTATAAAATAAAGCTGGATGTTTTGGATTACTTTCAGAACGTATTTTTAATTCTTGATACCAAGAATGATTATTGTTTTTTTCAATTTTTTTCAACAATGCTATAGTTTTTAAACCTATCTCTGTTTGGATAATTCTTGATGAAGGTTTAGTCAAATCATAAACTAAATTTCCAATATCATCTTCTACATGATATGTTGGAATTCTACCAGTACGTTCTATTTCTTCAATAAATTTCATATTTATACCTCATTTTCTACAGCACATTATAAACTATATATTTATAATCATTATATCATGAATAATCTATATAGTAAATTATACCTATTCTTTAATTAATATTATTTTATCAAATAAAAAGGTGCTTTTACAACACCTTAGAATAAACTTAATTGATTTGATTCATCCATACCATCAAATATTCCCATTAATTTCATCTTATCAATTAATGTTCCAGATATTTTACAACGTTTTTGACATTCTTCTATACTTAAGAATTCACCTTTATCTCTTTCTTCTACCAAGTTTTTAGCAACTGTATCACCTAGTCCTTCAATAGCATTAAATGGAGGATAAATACTTGTTTCATCTCTTACTCCCCATGTAGTTGCTGGACTATGCATTAAATCTACAGGTAAGAACTTAATACCTCTAGCAGCTGCCTCTAAACATACTTTTAAACTTTCTAGTTGTCCATTCTCTTTATTAGTTGCTTCATATCCTTTATTTTGTATTTCAATTATTTTATTTTTTATCGCACTATAACCTTTTATCATAGTTTCTACATCTACATCAGTAGCTTTACTAGTTAACCATGATGCATAGAAATATACTGGCATATGTACTTTATACCATGCAATTCTAAATGCACTAATTACATAAGCTGCGGCATGAGCCTTAGGGAACATGTACTTAATCTTTCCACAAGAATCTATAAACCATTGTTCTATTCCTGCTTCTTCCATTGTTGCTTTATGTTGTGCCCATGTTTCTGGGTCTTTACTAGCTTTACCTTTACGTACAAATTCCATTATTTTAAATGCTTTTATAGGTTTTACACCATGATACATAAGATAAACCATTATATCATCACGACATCCTATAACT
>CADBNE010000047.1 GCA_902795975.1 uncultured Erysipelotrichaceae bacterium | reverse complement strand
ATATTGTGTTGATGTGACTGCATTTATGTAGTGATCCTAATGTATATAGCTTGACACCCACCTGGGAGATCAGGTTTTATTCGTTAAATCGGCGCCGTTCTTTTGGCTTTTTTTTGTGCAATAAAAAAGACAATATTTATTGTCTTTTTATATATTCATTTATAAAATGTGCTACTCCATCTTCATTATTGTTTAATGTAATATAATCAGCCATATCTTTTAATTCTTTCATACCATTATCCATTGCTACCTTAATACCACATTCATTAAACATACTTATATCATTATCATTATCTCCAAAACATATACTATCATCTTTACTTATATTTAATATACTTAATAATATTTTTATAGCATGTCCTTTAGAAGTATTTTCTAAATTTATATTAGTAGTATATCTTCCAGTATCAATATCTTTATAATATGCAGAAGATATATATGTAACTTTTAAATCATTTTTCTTAGTAAATTCTATTATATTATTTACTTCTTCTTTAGTCTTTGTAATAGCAACTACTTGATATATATTATTTTCTTTATAATTATCTTCTAATGTATATTCTTTATGTAATCCATTAAATATAATATTCTTAGTATTTATATTATTAATTATTAAATCTAATTTAGTAGTTAGATTATCAAAATATATTAATTTATTATTATTAATATCTATTATTTCAGCACCATTATTACATATTAAATAGTCAAATACATTTAAATCTTTATTATATTCTAGAGCGAAATCATCAAATCTACCTGATGCTAAAACAAGTTTAACACCTTTATTATGTAAATATTTTAATGATTCTTTAGTTTTATCAGTAATTATTTTATTACTATTAGTAAGTGTTCCATCTATATCAAAAAATGCTATCTTAATATTATCCATAATATCACCAAAAATATTATAACATATTTTTTATTGTGATATAATTATAATGTGATGAATATGGAATGGTTACAAGTATTTGATGAAAATGGAATATATAAAGATAAGAAAATATTAAGAGGTGATACTCCATTAAATGATGATTATATAATGGTAGTATATATATTTATTATTAATAAAGATAATAAGATATTATTAGAAAAGAATAAAGAAAAAGATATATGGGTTGTACCAGGAGGACATGTAGATACGCCTAATATAATAGATAATTTAAAAAGAGAATGTATGGAAGAGTTAAATTTAGATATATCTAATTGTAATATTATAAATATAGATACATTAAAAAATGATAATAGATTATTTAATTTATTTTTAATAAATAAAGATATAGATATTAATACTTTAGTATTACAACCTGAAGAAGTAAAAGAAGTTAAATATTTTACTATAGAAGAGATAGATATTATGATAAATAATGGTACTTTTAGAAGTAATAATATTAAGTTTATAGATAGTCTAAAAAGATATTTACATATTTAATATTTTATTATAAAATTATTTGAAGAGGTAAGTTTGTTATATGAAGAGGAATAAGTATTTATTATTTACTGTTATAATATGTTTTATAATAGTATGTATTTTTTCATTTAGTATTAATAATAAAGATAAAGAAGTATTTGCTGATAATGAATATACTAATAAAATACCAGTACTTACATTTCATAGAATAGTATCTGATGAAGATAAAAAGAATATATATCGTCATAATCAATGGGTAGGTAGTGCGAAAGTATTTGAATCTATGATGAAATATTTACATGATAATGGTTATGAAACTATAAGTACTAATGATTTCTATGAATGGTATGTAGGTAATAGAGAATATAGTAAAAAGACTGTATTAATTACTTTTGATGATGGCTTTTATGAAGATTATTATATAGTTTATCCAATATTGAAAAAATATAATATTAAAGCTACTACATTTGTAGTAGGTAGTAGAATAAGAAGTACTACAGATAAGTACGATCCTAAGAAAACTAGATTTATGGGTATGGATGCTATTAATGATATAAGAAAAAATTATCCTAATTTTGAAATACAAAGTCATACTTATAATATGCATTATTATACTAAGGGTAAAAAGCATAGAATTAAATCTATGACATATGAAGAATTAGTTGAAGATGTAGATTTAAATAGTAAGTTTGGATTTAATACTTTAGCATATCCATATGGTGATAATAATCAAATGATTAGAGAAATATTAGAGCAAAAAGGATATTTAGTAGCTTTTAGATTTACGCCTTCAGAATATGCTACAAGAAGTAGTGAAAGATATGCTATACCACGAATAAAAATAAATGGTAATGCTACATTAAAAGATTTTAAAAAATGGTTAAAAAAATAAAATCTAATTGATTTTATTTTTTTTAATATTGTGTTATACTAAAATATAGTAGGAGAGTGTTAGTATGATTAGTGGAACTAATAATAGCAATAAACAGTTTATAGCTGTAATACTTTTTATAGCATTCATAGTACTTAGTATTATAGGAATATCTAAATATGGAGATTCAAGTAATACTAAAAAGAGTAATAATAGTAATTCAAATAGTAATATTAAAGTTGATCCTAATACTCCAAAGGTTAAAGAGTCTGAACCAGTGGTTATTGTTACTAGTAATACAAATAATACTAGTAATAGTAAACCTACTAGTAATAAAGTATCAAATAAAGTAAGTAATAAGACAAGTAATAATAATAATCCTAATTATATACCAGTAGCATACTTTATTACAGAATTAAGTGCTAATAAAATATATGTAGCAGGTTCTGCTAAAATAAATGTAGATGTTTATCCAGTGAATGCTACATCTAAAAAAGTAAAATACTCATCAACAAATACTAATATAGCTAGAGTAGGTGATGATGGTACTGTAATAGGTATATCAGAAGGAGTATGTTATATAGATATATCAGTATCTGATGGATTAAGTTCTAGAGTACAAATACAAGTATTTAATAGACAATCTAGTAATGTAACGCCTACAAGTAATAAACCAAGTAATAGTAATACTACATCAAATAGTAACAAAACAAGTAATAGTAATTCAACTAGTAATAAGCCTACTGAAGTACCAGTAAGTGCGATTGGATTAAATTATTCTGAAGTATCTTTAAATCCAGGCGATACATTACAATTATCCACTACAATATATCCAAGTAATGCTACAAATAAAACTGTTACATGGTATAGTAGTTCACCAAGTGTAGCTAATGTAATAAGTGGTAAAGTAACAGCCCTTAGAGAAGGTACAACAATTATTACAGTTAAATCTTATAATGGTAAATATGCAACATGTAGAATAGAAGTAGTAAAACCATATACTCCACCAAGTGAAGTTTCATCATTAAGTCCAACAGATTCAACAAGTTTTTCTTTAAATCAAGGAGTAACTAGAACTATAGGGGTAACAATATCACCAATTAATGCTACAAATAAAAATATAATTTGGTCAAGTAGTAATTCTAATATAGTTTCTATATCTAGTAATGGTACATCAGGTAATACTTCTAAAGCAACAGTAACAGCTAAATCTGCAGGTACTGCAACTATTACTGCTAGAGCTAATAATGGAGTTAGTACTCAATATACAGTTAAAGTAAATACTAAAAATGGCTGGTATACTGAAAATGGAGAAAGAGTATACTACAATAATGGTACTAAGTTACCTAAATATGGTAATTTTGATTATACATTATATGGTACAACAGCATGGATTTCATCATATAATAGCGGCACAAGATATCTTAACTTTATGAAGAAACCAGCTGACTCTGGCGATAAATGGGGTAGCTTATCAAGTGGAACTAAAGTAACTATTGTGGGTGGTACTTATAATACAGATGGTTCATATATTTCAAATGGTACAGGTAAATATATTAAAATTAAATATAATGGAAATGTAGGATATGTTTTAACTAATTATATAATGGTTAATTTACCTGATTTAATGCCTAGCATGAAGTATGATATTAAATCTGCATATGCTAATAATTTTATATCTGGTGGATATAGTATACCTAATATAACTAATGTTAAATTATATAAGTTTTCTAAGTATAGTAATTCTAAAATAGGTAGAAGTGAATATTATGCACCACTATTATATCCAGTAGCTGTTAAATTACAAAATGCTTTAAAATCTGCAAGAAGTCAAGGATATAACTTTATAATATATGATACATATAGACCTACACCTGTTGAGGAAACTATTTATACTAACTATATGAATTTATATAATAGTAATGCTAATGTAAGAGCTGCAATTAATAGAAATGGTTATAATTTAAGTTGGTTTATGACAACAGGATATTCTAAGCATTCACAAGGTATAGCAATTGATATGGGACTTACTAATTCTGGTGGTACAGTACTTTCTGCTCAAACTAATTATGGAGTATTAGATGAATCATCAGTAGTAGATCATAATAATAGTAATGCTAATAAATTAAAATCATTAATGACTAATGCAGGATTCTTCTCATTAAAATCAGAATGGTGGCATTATGATATGAGAAATGATGGTACATTAAATTCTAGATTATATGAAGGATTCTATATTACAAATTAATATTATGTAATAAATATATAATAATTATTCAAAATATTGAGAAAAGTTAACCAATAATTAACTTTTCTTTTTTTTATGAATAAATAATATATTAGATAGTCATAACAATCTTGAAAGGAGCTTGTTATGGCAAAACATAAAGTAGAAATATGTGGTATTAATACATCTAGTTTAAAAGTATTAAGTAATGATGAAATGATTGATTTATTTAAAAGATATAAAGACGGGGATATAAGTTGTAAAGAAGCAATAATTAATGGTAATTTAAAATTAGTATTAAGTATATTAAGAAAATATAATAATAGAACAGATAATATGGATGATTTATTTCAAATAGGTTGTATAGGTTTAATAAAAGCAGTAGATAATTTTGACCTGTCACATGATGTTAAATTTTCTACATATGCAGTACCTATGATATTAGGTGAAGTAAAAAGATATTTAAGAGATAATAATGATGTTAGAATAGCTAGATCTATTAAAGATACAGCATATAAAGTATCTAAAGAAATAGATAGATTGTCTAATGTATTAGGTAGTGAACCAAGTTCTAAATTATTATGTAAGAATTTAGATTTAACTGAATATGAATTAATGCTTGCATTAAATTCATTAAAACAAAATATTAGTATGTTTGAACCTATATATAATGATGGAGGTGATGTTATATATTTATGTGATCAATTAGAAGATAAAAAGAATAATATGTATTCTTTAGAAGAAAAAATAAGTATTAATGAAGCATTAAACAAATTAAAAGATAAAGAAAAATATATAATTAATTCTAGATATATATATGGTAAAACACAAATGGAATTAAGTGAAGAATTAGGTATATCTCAGGCACAGATATCTAGATTAGAAAAAAGTGGATTAGATAATATTAAGAAAAAAATTTTATAGTTAATATAAATAAAATATATATTGTAAATCTATTGAAGAAAAAAGGTCAAAGTGTTATAATTATTTTGCAATAATAGGAGGGTGATTTATATATGGAACAATGGAAAGAATTTAACGAAGGAATTTGGCAAACTAAAGTAGATGTATCAGACTTTATACAAAAGAATTATACACAGTATGAAGGTGATGAATCTTTCTTAGAAACTCCTACAGATAAAACGAATAAAATTTGGGGAACTTGCAAAAAATTATTACTAGAAGAAATTAAAAAACATGTATTAGATATAGATGTTGATCATATGTCTGGAATTAATTCTTTTAACCCTGGTTATATTTGTGATGAAGATGATGTTATAGTTGGTCTTCAAACAGATGCTCCACTTAAAAGAATAGTTAATCCATATGGTGGTACTAGAATGGTATACCAAGAACTAGAAGCATATGGATATAAATTAAATCCAGAAGTTGATAAATATTTTAATGAATTTAGAAAGACACATAATCAAGGTGTATTTGATGCTTATACAAGTGAAATAAGAAAGGCTAGACATGTAGGATTACTTACTGGTCTTCCAGATGCATATGGTAGAGGAAGAATAATAGGTGATTATAGACGTATAGCACTTTATGGTATTGATTTCTTACAAGCTGAAAAGAAAAAAGATTGGGATTCTTTAGTAGGGCCTATGACTAATTCATTGATACAATTAAGAGAAGAAGTATCTATGCAATATAGAGCTTTAGATGAAATTAAGAAGATGGCAGCTAGTTATGGATTTGATATATCTAAACCAGCAGCGAATGCTAAAGAAGCTATTCAATGGACTTACTTTGGTTATTTAGCAGCTATAAAAGAAAATAATGGTGCTGCTATGAGTTTAGGACGTGTTGATGCATTCTTAGATATATATATTGAAAGAGATTTAAGAAATGGTGTTATAACTGAAAAAGAAGCACAAGAAATGATAGATAATTTTATTATTAAATTAAGATTAGCTAGACATTTAAGAACTCCAGAATATGATGAATTATTCTCAGGAGATCCAACTTGGGTAACTTGCTCAATATCAGGTGTAGGATTAGATGGTAGACATATGGTTACTAAAAACTCATATCGTATACTACATACACTTACTAATCTAGAATCAGCACCAGAGCCTAATATGACAGTATTATGGAGTGAAAAACTTCCTGATACATTTAAAAAGTATTGTGCTAAAATGAGTAT
>CADBNE010000046.1 GCA_902795975.1 uncultured Erysipelotrichaceae bacterium | reverse complement strand
TATCACCTGTATTAATTATAGCATATATAATAATAATTTTTATATAAGTATATTAGTTTTTATAGTTTGTTTACACTATTAAATATGATAAAATATACTTGGTGATATTATGAATGAACCATTAGCAGTAAAAATGAGACCTAAGAATACTAAAGAAGTACTTGGGCAAAAACATTTACTTGGTGAAAATAAAATACTACGTAATTTAGTAGATAATAAGAAATTATTTTCAATGATATTATATGGTAAACCAGGTATTGGTAAAACTTCTGTAGCACTTGCTATTATAGAAGAATTAGGTTTAAGATATAGAATGTTAAATGCTACTATAAATAATAAAAAAGACTTTGATATAGTTGTAGAAGAAGCTAAAATGTATAAAGGTATAGTAGTTGTAATGGATGAAATACATAGACTTAATAAAGATAAACAAGATTTATTATTACCTTACTTAGAAAATGGTTTAATAACTTTAATTGGTATGACTACTTCTAATCCGTATCATAAAATTAATCCTGCTATAAGAAGTAGGTGTCAAATATTTGAATTGAAAGAATTAGATGATGAAGATGTTATAGAAGGTATTAATAATGCTATAGGTAGTGGTTATTTACCTGATATTAATATGGATGAAGAATCTAAAAAATTAATAGCTACTCTATCTGGTGGAGATATGAGAAGTGCTTACAATTTACTTGAAGTAGCATATTATTCTACTAAAGATTTTAAAATAACTATTGATGTAATAAAGAATATTAATTCTAAACCTGTATTTTTTCATGATAAAAATGAAGATGGTCATTATGATGTAATTAGTGCCTTTCAAAAAAGTATTAGAGGTAGTGATGTAAATGCATCATTATATTATTTAGCTAGATTAATAGAGGCAGAAGATTTAGATATTATATATAGAAGAATGACTGTTATAGCTTATGAAGATATAGGGCTTGCTAATCCTAGTATGGGTCCTAGAGTAGATGCGTGTATTAATGCATGTGAAAGATTAGGATTACCTGAAGCTAGAATACCACTTTCTGTAATGGTTATAGATTTAGCACTTTCTCCTAAGTCAAATACTGCTCATATTGCTTTAGATGAGGCTCTAGGAGACATAGAAAGAGGAAATACAGGTAATGTACCTAATCACATTAAAACAAGTGCTATAGGCTATAAATACCCACATGATTATCCTCATGCATATGTTAAGCAACAATATTTACCTGATAAGATTAAAAATAGAGAATATTATAAACCTAAAACTACATCTAAATATGAATCTAATTTAAAAAATACATATGAAAATTTAAAGAAATTAAATAATAAAAAAGACTAAATTGCTATGCATTTAGTCTTTTGTTTTATATTTGCTCTTTGAACTTTTATTTCATCTAATTTAGAAGTAATTAATTTTAATGTATCAAGATTTATAATACCATTATTAATTAATTCACTAAAATTAACTAATAATAAATCTCCTACAGTAACTTTTTTATTATTAGATGAATCACTTATATAACAAATTAGTGATTGTATCATTCCAAATTCATCTGGTTTTAAATCAATAAATAATTCTGATAACATAACATCAGATATAAATGTTATTTCATCAAAATATTTATTTTTAATTAAACTATCTATTTCTTGCTCTACTAAGTTGTTAACAAAATCTTTTAATTCAAAAATATAATTAATTCCATTACTTCTAAAGTCATCCCTTAGCATCATTTCAATTCTACCACTTTGTGCACTATTCACTATTATCACCATGGTAATTATAACATAATTAAATCAAGTGATTCAATAAAAAATGATACATTTAGTATCATTTTTATCTTAAATTATTCTTTTCTAATTGATTATGAGCTCTATATTTAGAAATATTAAATTCTTGAATAGTCATTTTTTTATCTTTATATATTCCATATGAATAATATTTATTAGTATATCTATTTGTACTAGTTCCTTTTAAATATTTTTCTAACTTAATTTTAATATCCTCATCATCTGTTTTATTATAAAGTTTTATTAATTCAGGTATATTATCACTTGTTTGGTAATATGTTAAATATTCTATATCAAGTTTTCCAGTAGAATAATATCTATCGATATTATATTTAGCAATATAACCATTTACTGGGAATAAATTAACTATAGTATAAGCAAAAACTGCTATCGGAATATAGTATCTTAATACTTTTATTTTAGAATCTAATATATACATAATAGTTGGTACTAACATAAATACTTCAGTAATTAATACTACATAAGTCATTAATCTTAAGAAAGTACATCCATATGCATCTTGATACATATACATTCTAATAAATGAAGATGCTATTATTATTAAAGTTAAAAATACCATTATAATACTATTAGCTTTTATATATATACCATCATTTTTATTTTCTTGTTTTTTAGCTATTAATATAAATATTAAATTTAATAATGATACAACAAGTAATTCAAAAAATCCTCTTTTAGCATACTCTGAATATGTTATATCCATTGCCATTCTATGTAATAATAATGATCTAATTTGTATAATATCAAAGAATACATAAATAACATTTAATATAGTAAGTAACATCTTAATAGTTGTTGTATCATATTCTTTATTAATTACTTTTTCAGTATTATTAACATTTTTATAATTAAATATTAAGTAATTTAATACACTAGATATATAAGTAAATAATATAAATACTATGATACCTCTACCTATTAATTCAAATATAATTCTTTCTAGTGTTAAATTTTTAATCCATTCAAATATATCATTAAAGAATAATCTAAATACTTCATCAGCACTACTTAATAAATATATAATAAGTAATACTATAGGTATTATAATAGCGATTGACTTTAATATTTTACCTAAATTCTTATTACTTTTTTCTTTTTTATTACTTTTAATTAATCTAAATACATTATCTATTTTACCAAATGGTTCAAATATTAATGAAAAAGTATTAGTAATTATATTTCCTAACTTATATGTAGGATTAATAGTGAATATATACATAAATATATATAATAAAGTAATAACAAATACATTTAATACTTTAAATACATTATTATCATAAATAAAATATGATGCTGATAACAATATTATTGGAATAATATATATTAATCCATATTTATTTTTTATTAACTCTTTATTTTTTAAAACATGTACTAAGAATATACATAATGGTACAGTAAATAGTACAACATTAACCCCTAAACTTTGACTATAAAATAAAATTGAATTCCATAGACATAATAATAATACTATGGATAAAAAACTATACATTTTATCACCTTTCTTACATCTTTATATTACATCAGTATTAATTTTTTGTCAAAAAAAGGATTAACACCTGTTAACCCTAGCATATTACTTCACCAAAACCCCTTTGACTATAGTAATATTTGAAATATATATAGCATGATTAGTGCTAAAGTATAGTATAGACTAGAATAGAATAGTGAATAAAAAATGACAAAAGTATTTTATAATAGAACGTCTATACTATAAGAAGGTATATACTTCCAAATATCTTTAATTTTCCCCCTCTATTTCTTTTATAGTTAATACCAATAGTTTGAGCAATATATGCTTCCCCTATTACTATAATAAATAGTAAAAATTAATATTTTTCCCCTTCTTGAGTTATATATTATACACTATTTTTTCTTTTTGTCAAATTTACACAAATATACTATTTTAATACTTTTTTATTACTATTTAAATTTGGTAATATTTCTTCATTAAAATATTTTTGAAGCATTAATTGATATGTAGCATTAGTTATTGGAATATTCTTTTCTTTTAATGCTATTATAACGTTTTCTTTATCTTCTCTAGTTATTTCATAATCTCTTAATATATTACCTTTATCATCCATTTCAATAATATATTTCTTTTTTAAATTAAATAATTCTTCTATATTAGAATCATTTAATAAGTAATCATTTGAATACTTTCTTTGAAATTGAGCAAAAAGACGTTTTTGTGATACAGGCATATTTGAATTGATGAATTGTGCTGCTTCATTAACTGGCAAATCAGTATATTGATAATAATCTAAAATAGTAAATTTTTCTTTAGCAATCATCATAATACGCAACACTTTAGTTAATTCTTCTTTTGTTTTTTCGTTTATTTCTTCTTGTTTTATTTTTTCTTTTTTTATTTTAGCTTCTTTTTCTCGTTTTTCTTCTTCTCTTTCTTTTTTTCTTAATTCTATTAATATTGGTTTAGTTTCTAAAGCATTCTTTTTATATTCTTCAATTATAGGACTGTTGTATTTTTCTAACATTTTTAACATATATACAAATTCATTTTTAGTGATATTACCATATTCAAAATAATAAAGTTTACGTAATGGTTTTGAAGATATATAATCTTTTACAATTTCTTCAAATTTTGGAATAAGTTCCATTTCCTTTTTTTGTTTTTCTTCTTCTTTTTTTTGAAAATAATATTTTCTATATTCTTCAATATAATTTAAAATAATTTCTTTTTCTTCTTGTGATTTACATTTAAATAATAAATGTCCACGTAAAGCTGATGGTGAATGAATATAGAAATCAAAAAATATTCTAATTATTTTTTCTTTTTTAGAATCATTACCTATCATTATTTTAAATATTTCTTGATATTTCTCAGTTAAATTTTTATATGTATTTTTCAAATCTATTAATTTATTGATAAATTTTTCAGAATCATCATATAAATTAAAATATTTTTCAGCATATTCTTTTACTTCATCAACTGAATAAAAGCTAAAATTAATTTCATAATCTCTCATTAATTTTGAGACTATTTCATAATCATTTAAATTTTCTTTTTCTAATTTTCTTATTATTAAATATAATTTATAATATTTATTTTTAGTTTTTATAGTTTCAGGAGTTTCTTTAGATTCCATTATTATATCTCTTTTATCCAAATAGTATTTAGATGTATATATTTTACTCAAGAATAAATTTATATTGCATAAATCTTCATATGATAAAGAATTATATAGCTTAATACTATCATCTTTGAATAATGATCTAAAGTAAGAATTTTCTAGTATTCTATAATATTTTTCTACTGAACAATTTTTAAAAGTATTCAAGCAATAATCTATACATAATTTAGATGGATTTTCTTCACCTTTATTATAACGCTTAATAGCTAATATAGCATTTAAGGCGTTATCAATAGTTTCACTACTACAATAACATTGATTATAATAATTTTTATAAGCTTCTATATATTTTTCCTCACCCAATATAGTGCAAATTGTATCAAATAAATCTTCTTTTAAATTATATATTTTTGAAAATACTAATTTTCCCCAATTTGCTCTTTCGTTTAATAAATTAGTATATAATTTCATTTTTCTAAATATATCCATTCTTTCTTTTAAAGTATAATTGCCAGGATTATCTATTATTCTTTTAAATTTAATTAAATTTCTGAAAGAAGAATAAATGTTATAAAAATCACCATATATTTGGTTATCATAAAGTAACAAAGAAAATGACCTCTCACAGCCAGATAAACCATAAAAAACATAATTCATATTTCTTTCAAATTTATCGTTAAGTGTTTCTACATCATCATTCTGTGCTAAAAGCATTATTTGTTCTAAATAATTATCACTAGCTAATATCTTTTCAATATATTTATAAAACTCAGTATAGCTCATTTCTTTAAAATTCATATATATCCCCCTTCTTAATTAGTTATATAGTTTAACACATAGATGTGTTTGTGTCAAATTAACATAAATTAAAAACATCTAGTTTTTACTAGATGTTTTTTCATTTAAATACTTAAGTATTAATTCTATTTTATCATAATAATTTATTATTTCTTTTAAACTAGATTTTATTGAGTCTTCACCTAATTTTACTTCATATTCGTTATTAGTTATTAACCTAAGTGCTCTATTAAGTGAAAAGTATAACCAATTACATTCTTCTATTAATGCAGCATATACTCCTATATTATAATTATCTTCTAATTTCATTATACTAAAGTATTCATCTATAAATGCCTTAGATTTGTCTTCTTCAAAGTCATTAGATAAAAACCATATACTATTAAAGAAATCTATACTAGGATTATCTATAGTAGCTGTTTCCCAATCTATTATTCTAAATTCATTATCTTTCCATAATACATTTTTTCTATTAAAATCTTTATGTACATATGATAATTGATTAGATAATTTAGTATAACTATCATATACTTTATCATATATAGTAATTAATTTATCTATATTTTCTTTAAAGAATATAAAGCATTCATTATCACTATCTAGTGATAATTCATATAATTTTCTATAATCATTCTTAGTATATTTAGTATTAGAATAACTATCTATTACTTTTAAACTATGTAATTTAGCTAAACTATTGGCAAGCTTTCTTATATGTTCTAAAGTTAATTCTTTAGTAAGTAATATTTTACCATCATAATATGGGTATAATATAACATTTTCTCCATTAATAGTATTAACATACTTATTATTAAGTTTTATTGCTCCTAGAGCATTTATACCATTATTATAGACATAATTAGCTAACTCTTCAGTCTTTTCTATTTTATTTATATCTTTATTAGATAATATCTTTAATATATATTTACCACTAGTTGTATTTAATTCATATATTTTATTAGTAATACCAATTTTATTTTGTATAGGATTATCTATTAAATTACCTAAATTATATAAACAAATAACTTCATTAAATAAACTATCCATAAACACCTCACACTACATTAAGCTATTAAAGAAGCATCATTTAATTGATTAATATCAATTAAATAATTGTCTCCATCTATTCTAATTAATACAACTTTATCATTAGGTTGTACTTGATTTTGTGGTTTCATATTCTTTAAGAATTCAGCTTTCTCATTAACTAAGCCTTTTAAAAAATAATACTCACTATTTTCTTCTTTATTACTAATATTTCCTATAAAACAATCAAATGTATCATTTTTAATACATTTACCCTTAGAAAAGAAATCATATATTCCATATAAAGGAGATAATACGCCAATACCTGGAATAATAAATAACGCATATTTAATAATTACTATTCCTATTTTTTCTAAAATAAAGCTATGTATTAATATTAAAATTATTAAAACTATTATACTTACAATACATATACCAAATGTAGTTAATAAAAATGATTTAGTTTCTTGTCTCATAGCATTTTTAATTTTTTCTTTTGATTCAGTATTTGGTGTATATCTAGTTATAAAACCATTATTTAAAGCATTTATAATATTTAAATCTCTTGTATTATTCACTATTAACATCTTCCTTTGTATTATTATTTCTTTTTTCATATGTCTCTTTTTTTGAAAAAGAACATCCACAATAGTCTTGTCTATACATTCCATATTCTTTTGATAATTCTAAAGAACGTTTATACCCATTTTTCTTCTTAAAATCAGAATATAAATATTTAATATCGTATTTATTTTCTAAATATCCACCTATTTCATTAATCCATTCACTTACTTTATAAGGACTAATAGATAATGTAGTAGTAAAATAATCGTATCCATTTTCTTTAGCATACTTAGCTGCTCTTTCCATTCTTAATTTGTAGCACTCGTAACATCTTTTAGATTTTTCTCCTAATAATTCTAAACCTTTAACAGTATCATAATATTCTTTAGGATTATATGTATCTTCTATTATAGTTACTTTATTCTTATAATTAACTTTAGGTACAAAACATTTTAACTCTTCTAATCTTCTTGTATATTCCTCACTAGGATATATATTAGGATTATAATATAATATAGTTATTTCAAAAAAATTACTTAAATATTCAAGTACATAGCTTGAACATGGTCCACAGCATGCATGTAATAAAAGTTTAGATGTTTTACCATCTAAACTCTTTATTATCTCTTCTAATCTTAATTGGTAATTCATAATTATTCAAGTATTGCTTTAATACGTCTTACTCCAGCACTACTTGCTTCTTCTTTCTTAATTTTGAAGTGACCTAACTCACTAGTATTCTTAACATGTGGTCCACCACATAATTCTTTTGAAACATTACCAATACTATATACTGTAACTACATCTGGATATTTTTCAATAAACATACATTCAGCACCTGATTTAATAGCATCTTCTTTAGACATTTCTTCAACAGTAACATCTAATCCTTCATTAATCCATTGATTTACTAAATCTTCTGTTTTTTGTTTTTCTTCATCAGTTAATTTATGGTCACAACTAAAGTCAAATCTCATTCTTTCAGCTGTAATATTTGAACCTTTTTGATGACAATCTTTATTAACTACTACTTTAAGTGCTGCATTAAGTAAATGTGTTGCTGTATGATATTTAGTTTCTATTTCACCATTACCAGCTAAACCACCTTTAAATTTACCAGCTGATGCAGTTCTTGATAATTCTTGATGTTCTTTAAACTTTTTATTAAATCCATCAATATCAACTTTTATACCTAATTCTTTAGCTAATTCTTCAGTTAATTCTATTGGAAATCCATATGTATCATATAAATGGAATGCTGTTAAAGCATCTATATCATTTCCATTTTTAGTAGCTTTTTCAAATTCTTTTAAACCTTTTTCAAGTGTTTTATTAAATTTATTTTTTTCATTTCTTAATACTTCTAAAACAACTTCTTTATTCTTTTCTAATTCACTATAATATTTTTTATATTTATCTATAATTAGTAAAGCAATTTGTTCTTCCCAATTACTATTAATATCTATATCTAATTTTTTAGCATGTCTAATAGCTCTTCTTATTAATCTTCTAAGTATATAACCTTGATCTTTATTTGAAGGCTTAATTTGAGCTTCATCAGCACTAATAAATACTGATGTTCTAATATGGTCTGCTATTATTCTCATACTAAGTTCATTACCTTCATAAGGCTTATTAGAAATGCGTTCTATTAGCTTAATTACGTCACTCCATACTGATGATGTATAGTTGTCTGTTTTTCCTTCTAATACAGCTACAACACGTTCTAATCCCATACCAGTATCTACATTCTTTTTAGGCAATTCAGTAAGTGTACCATCTGCATTTTTATAATATTGCATAAATACATCATTCCAAATTTCTACCCATCTATCATCTTCTGGATCAAAAGATTTTGGTATTTCATCATTACTTCTAAAATAGAATATTTCTGTATCAGTTCCACAAGGTCCTGTTTCACCAGCTATCCAGAAATTATCACTTTCTGTTCTTGCTATTCTTTCTTCAGGTATACCAAGTGATAACCATTTATCATGTGCTTCTTTATCAAATTCTAATGTTTCATTTCCAGCAAATATAGTTACTGCTAATTTTTCTACTGGAATATTTAATACTTTAGTTAAAAATTCAAAACTCCATTCAATAGTTTCATTTTTAAAATAATCTCCTAAAGACCAGTTACCTAACATTTCAAAGAAAGTATGATGTGTTAAATCCCCTACTTCATCTAAATCATTAGTTCTAATACATTTTTGATAATCACATAATCTTGTTCCATAAGGATGTGGTTGTCCAGTTAAATAAGGTACTAATGGTTGCATACCTGCTGTATTAAATAAAACTGAGGGATCATTTTCAGGTACTACTGGAGCACTAGGTATTTGAGTATGACCCTTACTTACGAAAAAATCTATGTATAAATCTTTTAAGTTCATCTTATTCACCTTCTATAATATTTATTATCTCTTTTAATCTCTCTTTATATTCTTCTAATGAACCATTGTTTAATATGAAATAATCAGCATATACTATTGGTCCACCTTTAGCGCTATTTTCTATTTCTGCTATATCTCTATTTTTAGCTTGTTCATTAGTTAAAGGTCTTATTTCTCTATCAGTTAATCTAGAATATCTAATATTCTTATCATTAATTATAGCTATCATAGTAAGATTATCTAATTCTTCAGATAATATTTTATATTCATCCCAAGAATATAGGCCATCTAAAACTACATTACCTTCGTTAGAATATTCTTTAATACGTGGTAAAAGTATTTTAGCAAACGCTCCCATACCTAAATCACGTCTTAATCCTTCTCTTATCATTTTTTCATTTTCAGGAGTAACTTCTAAGTTAGCTTCTTTTAACTTTTCCATTGTTACTCCACCGAAATAAACTTTTTTATAACCTAATTCATTTTCAAATATATCTGTAGCTACTGATTTACCAGAACCACACATACCAACGATTGCTACTACTTTACCCATTTTCTACAACCTCCAACTTTTTCTTTTCTTCGTTTTCTTCCTTTTCATCATCGTCATCATCTGTTTTAAAGAAATCATATTTTTCATCAAAGAATAAATAAATTTGTTTAATAACAGCAATTAATGGTGTAGAAATAACCATACCAATTATTCCCCAATAATGTCCAAATATAAGTAATCCCATAATTATAGTTACAGGATGTAACTTAGTTGTTTTACTCATAATTGTTTCTTGTAAGAAGTTTCCTTCAAAGAATTGAATAATTACAATTGCTATTAAAGTAAAGAATCCTACAGTTGGACTAATTGAGAATCCAACTATTAATGCTGGAACAGCACCAATATATGGTCCTACATAAGGTATAACATTTGTTATAGCACAGAATAATGCAAATAAAAGTGGTGCTCTAAGTCCAATAAGTCCAAATGCTAAAGAGCAAATTCCAAATACAATAGTAGCATCTATTATAACACCAATAACATAATTTCTTAATGAGCCATTAATAGAATCTACTAATTTTCCTACATCTTTTCTGCTTTTTTTAGGTACATAAGCTATTAAAGTATCTCCAACATTATCAAAACTTAATAAGAAGAAGAATCCAATTACTAATCCTACTACAAAATTTGTAACTCCAGATACTAAACCTTTAAAGAAACTAATTACCGATGTAGAAATACTATCACTTAATCCAGATGATGCATTTTCTAATTGTTTAGTTATATTAGATTTAATTCCTTCTACATCAACACCATCAACACCTTTTAATTTATCAAGTACATTATCTAACATACTTTCAATTGATTTAAATATTGCTGGTATACTTTTAGCAAAACTTATAATTTGGTCATATAGTATCGGAATGATATTTCCTACTATAAGTGCTATAGCACCTAATAATAATGCATATATTATTATTACACTAAATATACGTTTAATGCCTTTCTTTTTAAAGAATGTTACCACAGGGTCAAATAACCAAGCAATAACTAATCCAATAAATAATGGACTAAGTACTTTTAAAACACTAAGTATGAATGCTAATATCTTTAATTCTTTAGCAACTATGATTACAGTGAAAATACAAGCTATAATTGCTAAAAAATAAAGTATTTTAAGTACACGATGTGATACTTTAAGCACTTGGTTCAACTTTCTATAATTTAATTTATTATTCCCTTTTATTTCTTTTTCTTCCTTCATAATATCACCATACTAATTATAACAAAATTATAATTTATATACAATGAAAAACAGTGTAAAAATTCTATTACACTGTCATTAATTCATTTTCTTTTACTTTGAATTTTTCATCAACTATTTTGTTGTATTTATTAATTAATTCTTGAACATCTTCTTCACCAGCTTTTATATCATCTTCTGGTGCTTCTAATTTACCAATTTCTTTATTAGCATCTTGTCTAATATTTCTTAAAACTATTCTACAATCTTCAGCATATCCCTTAGCTTGTTTAACATATTCTCTTCTTGTTTCTTCTGTTAAAGCAGGAATATTAAGTATAATAACTTCTCCATTATTATTAGGTGTAATACCTATATTAGCAGCTAGTATTCCTTTTTCAAGAGAACCAATACTACTCTTATCAAAAGGTTTAATACATAATTGTCTAGCTTCAGGTATAGATATAGTAGCTAATTGTTTTAAAGGAGTATCTACTCCATAATAACTAACCATAACACCATCTAACATTGCAGGATTAGCTCTTCCAGCACGAATATTAGTAAATCTTTTTTCCATGTTCTCTATAGCTTCATCCATTCTAGATTCAGCTTCAAATAAAATATCATCCATTTAATTCATTCCTCACTATCTATAAGTATTATATCAAAAATATTTATTTATACAATAATAAATATTTAAATATTGTAAATTAATCAAAATATACTTGTTTATAAAACAAGGTTATAATTAAAATCCAGTCCTTTTAAACATTTTCTCTAAATCTACTTTTGTATAAAATACTATTGTTGGTCTACCATGTGGACAATTATATGGATTTTTACATTCTCTTAATTCATCTATTAATGATTGCATTTCTTCTAATGTAATAGAAGTATTTGCTTTAATACTCATTTTACATGCTACAGTAGCAGATATATGGTCATAAAATCTATTTAAATCAAATTTCTTTTCTCTTTTAATAACCATTTCTAACATTTCTTTTATTACATCTTCTATATCTCCTCTATGTACCCATATAGATGATTGTAACCATACTGGATGAGCTTTAACTATAATAGAACTTACCCCAAATTCTTCTATATCAAATCCCATATCAGTTAACATTTCCATATTTTCTTTTAATATCATGAATTCATTGTTAGAAAATTCTAATGTAAGAGGTACAAGCATTTGCATACTTTCATTTTTTCTTTGACTCATTTTTTCTCTTACTATTTCATAATTAACTCTCTCTTTAGCAGCATGTTGGTCCATTATATACATTCCTTGTTCATTTTGACATATTATGTATGTACCATGTACTTGTCCTACAGGCCACATTACTGGTATTCTCTCTTTAATATCTTCATGAACTATATATTCTTCTTCTGGTTCATTAACTAGATCATTATTAATTAATAAATCTTCTCCCCCATCAATTGGAGTATCAAAATCTAATTTAAATTGTTCTTTTACTTCTTCTTTTGTTTCTAATTTATTTGTATCAAAATCTAATACTTGTTCTTCTACTTTTATTTTAGGTTCTACATTTTCAATATGTGGAATCAAAGTTTTACCACTTATTTTTTCTCTAATAGCATTAAAAACTAATTCATTTAAACTATCTTGTTTACTAAATTTAACATCCATCTTAGTAGGATGTATATTAACATCTACTAAAGATGTATCTACATCTATTTTTATAACAGTTACAGGATATCTATTATCTGGTTTATATGAATGATATGCTTCATTAATATATCTATTTAATTCAGCATTTTTAACTATTCTGTTATTAACTATAGTAACTATTCCATTTCTATTAGATCTATGTATTTCAGGAAGTGATGTATATCCTGTAATACTATAATCATTAGTTTCACCTTCTATAGGTACCATTTTTTTAGTAATAGATAATCCATATATAGAATTAATTACTTTAAGTAAATTATTAGAACCATCTGTTTTAAGTACAACTTTATCATCATTTATTAAAGTAAATCTTATATCAGGACGAGAAAGTGCTAACTTATTCATAAAATCAGTAATATTAGCTAGTTCAGTATATAAGCTTTTTAAATGTTTTAATCTAGCTGGAGTATTATAAAATAAATCTCTTACTTCCATTATAGTACCTACTCTAGCATCAGATGATTCAACACTCTTAATTTTACCACCTTCAATAACTACAGTAGTTCCAACATTACCTTGTGATGTAATTAATTTTACTTTAGATACAGACGCTATAGATGCTAAAGCTTCACCTCTAAAACCTAAAGTAGATATATGATATAAATCATCCTCATCATATATTTTACTTGTAGCATGTCTATTAAAGCAGTTAACAGCATCATCATTATCCATACCTTTACCATTATCAATTACTTTTATTGATTTAACACCTGATTCAAGTAATTCAACTCTTACTTCAGTACTACCAGCATCTATACTATTTTCTACCAATTCTTTTACCACTGAGCAACATCTTTCAACTACTTCTCCAGCTGCTATTTTATTTGCTAATATTTCATCTAATTGTCTTACTATTCCCATGTAATCACCATATATATTATACAACAAAAGTCTACTATTTGTAGACTTATTTATGTTTTGCTTCTCTAGTTTCTTCTAAATTATATAATTCACTTTCTACAAAATTTAATTCTTGTAGTAATTGTTCTCTTTTATTTAATAACCAATTATATTTATCTTCATCATTTTCAAATATAGGTTCATTATTATTATTTATTTCTTCAGGTTTATTAGTATTATTACTTAAAAAATCTATTCTTTTTCTTATATCTTTAAATTGTCCTGCTAAAGTAATTGTAACCCCTGGCATATTTCTTTTAGGTATTTGTAACCCTTTATCTAATACAGCTTCTTTATATACTTGTAATAAATAAATATCTGGTACATATTGTAGACAAAACATATCTTTTGAAACAGCATCTATACATAAATCATATGTAACTAAATATGGTGGCACAAATCTTAATGCTCTAGGATTACTATTATATGCATTAAAACATCTTTCATCTGTTCTTTTTTCTTTTTCAATATACATTATAGCTACACCATTTAAACTAATAGCAGTATCTATTAATTCATCAGTAATAAATTTCTTCGGTATATGTCTTATAGCAAATGGTTGTTCTTTAATAGCTTCTAAACACATATTATATGTAATATCACTTTCATCAAAATATCTAATAAGATATCCATCAGTTTTTATTAAAGTGATATATAACTCTTCGTTTTGTATTTGTTCAGGTATTTTATTTACTATTATTTCCTCATATTTTGAACTGATTAATACATCACTTACTATTTTTATATTATTTTGAGTATTTTTAATATCATTAATTCTATCTATAGTTTTTTTAACTTTTAAAAAGAATGCTACATAAGTTTGTTTATCATTCAACTCAATTATATTAAATTCATAATTATCTTTTTTATGTTTTATATTTGTTATTTCATATCTACTCATAACTCACCTATAATATTATTTCATCTTTTATATTAGGGTTATTTAATACTTCTATCAATTTATCTATTTCTTCTTTAGTATTATAGAAATATAAACTTATTCTGCAAGTATTCTTAATATTTATTTCATTTTTAAGTATTTTAGCGCAATGATTTCCTGCTCTAACACATATATTATATTTATTTAAATATATTGCTAAATCTTGTGAAAATATATCTTTATAATTGAATGCTATAATACCACTATCTGATGATTCATTATATATAATTATATTATTATTTTGTTTTAATTTATCTATAGCATACTTTCTTAAATCTAATTCATATTCATGTATTTTATTCATACCTATACTAGATAAATAATCTATTATATGTCCAAATCCAATTACACCTGCTATATTAGGTGTTCCTGCTTCATAGAAATGTGGTGGTTCATTATATATAACATTTCCATCATCTTCAAATGAACCATTCATTCCTCCACCTACTACTAATGGCTTCATATCTTTTAATAAATTATATTTACCATATAAAACACCTACTCCTGTAGGACCACACATTTTATGTGCAGAGAATGCTAAAAAATCTATATCTAAATCTTTAACATCTACTTTTATATGTGGAACAGATTGAGCACCATCTACTACAGTTAATATATTATTTAAATGAGCAAACTCTATTATTTCTTTTATAGGTCTTATATCACCTATTACATTAGTTATATGTGCTAAAGAAATAACTTTAGTATTTCTAGTAATTTGCTTTTTTAAATTATCTAATGTTACTTTATGTTCACTAGTTAAATCTATATATTTAACTATAATACCTTTTCTTTTAGCTAGTTCAAACCAAGGTAATACATTTGATGCATGTTCTGACTTAGTTATAATTACTTCATCATCTTTATTTAAATATTTATCAAAATATCCTAATACTACTTTATTTAATGCATCTGTAGCATTACTAGTAAATATTATTTCATTACTTTCAGCATTTATAAAGTTTGCAACTTTAACTCTTGCACCTTCATACTCACTATCTACTTTAAGGCTTAAATCATAATCTCCTCTATGTGCATTAGCACTATAATTATTATAATAATCAGATATTGATTCACTTAATATTCTAGGTTTTAATGTAGTAGCACCATTATCAAAATAAATAATATCTGTACTAAGTAAATTAAAGTCTTCTCTATTCATAGTTCACCTCCATGATTTATACAATTCTTTGTATATTTTATTCTAAAATATTAATATATAACATAATATATGTACTAAATATATACATATAAATTATACTAAATAATAGATAAAAAGAAAATAATAATAATTAATATGTTATAATATTTTTGGAGAGTGATTATATATGGATTGTATTTTTTGTAAAATAATTAATGGAGAAATACCATGTTATAAAGTATATGAAGATGATAAAGTATTATGTTTTTTAGATATTAGTCCTAAAGCTAATGGTCATACATTAGTTATACCTA
The DNA here is from genome assembly GCA_902795975.1 of uncultured Erysipelotrichaceae bacterium. The sequence continues at coordinate 8,123 of CADBNE010000046.1, read as the reverse complement.
AAGAACATACTTTAGATATTACAACTATAGATAATGATACATTATTATATGTATATAGTATAGCTAAAAAAATTGCTAAAGAATATGAAAGTAAATTAGGTATTAAAGGATATATGCTACTTCAAAATAATGGTAAACCACAAGAAGTTAAACATTATCATTTACATATTATTCCAGTATATGAAAATGATGAAAAATTAATAGATGTTAAAGATGTATATGAAAAGATAGGTACTATTTCTTAGTACCTATCTTTTTTTCTTTTACTTCATCATCATATGTTATACATATATTATCATTAAATCTTTTATTAAATTGAATAGAAAAATCTAATTCAGTTAATTTTTCATTTATTATTCTAGCTAATCCTCTAAAACCTGTTTTATTTTTTATAGCATCATTTATTATTTTATCTTTAAATTCATCTGAAAAGTTTAAACTAACATTGTATTTTCTTTCAAATTTTTCTTTATTGATTAATATTGGAGAATCAAGACTTTCATTTAACTGTTTTAATATCATTTCTTTTGTTACTTCATTATATTGTACGAAAGATCCAAATCTTCCAATAAGTTCTCTTATCATACCATATTTGACTAAATCATCTGGTGTAATAATTTTCTTATCTGTTGTTTGATTGTTATCAGTCATAAATCCAACTGTTTTATCTTTAGAACTAACTATATTTTCGAATGCTCCTCCTGCAGCTATATTCATCATTGAAGTATCTATAGCTATTTTTTCTCTACCTAATCTATCTAATTCTATTACATATTTATGTCCTTCAATAAATTTAAGTAATGATTTTTGTACTCCTACATCACTTACTCCAGCACCTTTATCTGCTAATTTATCTATTTCATCTAAAAATACTATTGCACGTTCAGTTTTATTAATATCTTTATTACACTTAATATATAATTCTTTAAGCATATCTTCTAGACTTTGTCCTTCATATCCAGATTGAACTAATAAATTACAATCTATAGTTATTACAGGTACATCTAAATATTTACTTAACAATTCAAAAAAATATGTTTTTCCACTACCTGTTTGACCAATAATAAGCGGTTTAATTATTTCCTTAGGTTTAATAGCATCTATATTATTTAACATAATACTAATTAATTTTTTTACTGCTTCATCTTGTCCTACCAAATACTTAAGTATATATTCATATGTATCTCTACATTTATTATCAGAATAAATATCTATTCTATTATCACAAAAATCATTAAATATTTGTTCATATTCTTTTTGAGTAGTTTTTCTAGGTTGTTCTATTATTAAGTTTTTAGTACCTATATTTCCATGTGCTTTATTTACATCTTTTAATTCATATAATCTTTCAATAAATTTAGAAGTATCTAATAATTTACCTAATTCCTTTTTTACAATTACTATATCATTTTGTTTTAATATATTAGTTAATTGTGTTCTACTTATAGTTATCTTACTTTCTTTATTTTTTATATCTATATCATAATCACTTAATAATTCATTAATATAATTATATGGTATATTTTGAATAGAAATAGCCTTATTTTTATTATCTATTTTACCTACTAATATATTTCTTTTTAATGCATCATAATATTTACTTATAGCATCTTTTATATTATCAGTTTGATACATATTTAATAAATCATCTTCAGTTATATCATAAAAATATGTTAATTCTATAGGTGAAGTTATTATAGAATAATTACTACATTCATAAAAAGGATTACCTGTTAAGTCAGTAATAGATTTATCCGATGAATCAAACTCTCCATATATAAAATGACATGGTAAAAATATATAATAATCTTCTGATAATATTTCTCTTTTATATAATAATGCATATTCTTTTACTTTAGTCATAATTATCACCTTGATTATTTATTATATACTAGATTTGTTACTCATACAATAATTAGTTTAACAAAATAATAAATTTATGATACACTATAGTTGATAAAGGAGAATTATATGAGAAAGAGATTAAGAGATAGAAAAGATGGAAGACGTGTTGATAATATATCTGGCATGGGTCAAATAATGTTAGATATAAAGCCAGATAGATGTGATTCAGATGTATTTATTAATCAAAAAATGGATTTAACTAAATTATGTGAATACATAAAAAATAAGAAAGCAAATGGCGAAGATATTACATTCTTTCATGCATTTGTAGCAGCTATAGGAAAAACTTTTTATAATAGAAAAAAATTAAATTATTTTGTTACTAATAGACATTTATATGAACATAATGATATAGTTGTATCATTTGTTGCTAAAGTTGCATTTGAAGATCAAGCTGAAGAAATGATGATAATGGTTCCAATTAAACCAGAAGATAATATATATACAATAAGTGAATATATAAAAAACAAAGTAAGTTATGTAAGAAATAAAGATGAATTTAAAAAAGAAGGTGCTAATAGCGCTATAGATACTTTAGCTAAATTTCCTAACCCAATAAGAATACCATTAATAGGATTACTTAAATGGATGGATAAAAAAGATTTATTACCTAAATCATTACAAAAAGATAATTTATATTATAGTAGTATAATAGTATCTAATTTAGGTTCAATACATTGTGGTGCTATATACCATAATATAACTAATTTTGGTACTTGTTCTTCTTTAGCAACTATGGGTGAAATTAAGCCTGAAGAAATATTAAATAAAGATGGTTCTAAAGAAATTAAACAAATTTGTGAATTTGGTATTAACTTTGATGAAAGAGTTGCTGATGGATATTACTTTGCTAAATCAGTTAAATTAATACAATATATATTTGATAATCCAGAATTATTAGAAGAAAGAGCAGATACTAAAATAGATGTTGAATTAAGATAAAAATAAAAACTAGATATTATCTAGTTTTTATTTTTACTTTTTCTTTACCATAACTATCTATTTCTATTATTTTTTTGTTAACTGTTTCTTTAAAATTTCTTATAACATCATTAGTCATATAATCATCATAATTATCTTTTTTTACGTTTGAATCAATTATTTCAATCATATTATTTATTAAATACATAATATAAATACTTAATTTATTTGAATTATTATTACAAATATATAATATTATATTTTTAACTGTTTCATAATTATTAAAGAATTCATTATTATCTTTATTTAATTCATCAATATATGTTTGTAAAATTACATTTTTATCTTCAATTAATCTATTGTACTTATCTATTTCTGAATTAATTGTATCAATATCTAACCAAGTGCAATTGATTATATCATTTTCATTAAAATTATTTTTTTCAAAATATTTTCTAAATTTATCAAGTTGTTTTTCTTTTTTTAATTGTTCAAAATATCTTTTATCAATTCTTGATTCTAATGTTTGAATACTATTTAATGTAGAACTATAAAAGAAATCAAATACTTTTCTTTTTAATATTCTATTTTGATTTCTATTACTCATTTTTTCTTTATATGTATCACATATAGTAGATTTCTCTATAATATAATTTATATCTTTTTTAGTAGATTCTTGTAATCTATTATATAGCTCAATATATTTTATATTATTTTTAACAAAATTTAATCTACTTATTTTTTTTAAATATAAATCAATATCACAACCTATATTAACTATATTAGTAATTATATCTAAATTTCCACTATCATCAGTAATATAATTATATATTTTAGAAACTATTTCTATATCAGATATATATTCAAAAAATTTAGGTGCTGTCTTATCATTTAAAAATGTATATTCTGCTAATTCTCTTCCATAAAATTTAATTGGCTCATTTCTTTGAGATTTTATTGATTCAACACACTCATTATATATATTTAAAGCATCATTTTCATTATAAGAAGTATCTTTTTCTAACTCACATATATATAAATATTCTAACTCATTAAGTAAGTTTAAATAATTTCCTATTTTATAATTTATTTCTTCTATTTCTTTACTTCCAAAGTCAAAACTATAATTATTACTTTTAGAAACAATTTCATTTTTTCTATCATTTAAACTATTTATTTTTGTTTCAATTGTTAATTTTAGACTATTTAAAGCATTATTTATATATTTATTATGTATTATAGAATCAAATTTGCAAGTTGATTCTAATATTTTAATCATTCTATTTGCTTTTTCTTTATCTTTATCATCTAAATTTGAATCATTTTTATAAAAGTTAAGTTCTTCTAATATTTCTTTGTATGTTCTTCTATCCATGTTTATCACCCTAACGTTTTTTATAATAACATATTTAAACTATCTTGTAAATTAAAAAAGCAAAATAGTTTTTATTTTGCTTTTATAAATAATATTAATTTAATTATAGCTCTAAATGGTTGAACACTATAATAATATATGTATGAATCTAATAAATCACTACACTCATTTCCTATCTCATTAACAATAAAATCATTTAATTTATTTATTTTATCTTTAATAGTTAATGTAAATATAACATTTAAAAGAATAATGATAAAAAATGCTGAAATAGATATTTTTAATATATAGAAATCTCTTAATATTAAACTAATAATAATGCCTATTATAGTTAATATAGAAAGTATATCTACTGTATATTGTAATCTATTCCTTACTTTAAATAATTTATTATCTTTCTCCCCTACTATTTTCATTGCTTCATAACAAGAATTTACAATTGAAATTATACTAGTACCATTAAAATTATTTGGTAATAATTTAACTACATCTCTTCCATAATTATAACCTTGTTCAAATGAATTTTTTGTTTCTATTACATAGGTATTTTTTATATTATTTGTATCTAATAATTTTTGAGCTATTTCACATCCTGACTTTTTTGTATTAGTATTATTTTTTTTATATTTTGATTCATATCTAAGTAGATTAATAAATCTAACTAAATAATAAATAATAGTTAGTATGAATAAAATATATATAATATAATCCATCATATTACTTTACCTCATATTTAGTTCCTTCACGAGTATCTAATAAAACAATTCCTTGTTCTAATAATTCATTTCTAATTTGATCTGCTAAAGCAAAATCTTTATTCTTTTTAGCAGCATTTCTTTCACTTATCTTTTCTTCAATATATGACTTTAAATCATTATTTACTTCATCACTCTTAACTAAATCCAATGATAAAACTTTATCAAAATCTTCAACTAAATATCTTTTTTGAGCATTAGTTAAATCACTTTTTAATACATCAAATAATATAGTAAGCGCTAAAGAAGTATTTAGATCATCTTCTAATGCTTTAGCAAACTTTTCTCTATATTTTTCTGTATTAGTACTATCCTTTTCTTCACCTAAACTTTTAATTTTATTTTTTAATTTATTATATGAATTAGTTGTATTGTCTAATATTTCATATGAAAATTCTAGTACTTTTCTATAATGTGAATTTAAACACATAAATCTATATGCTAAAGGATTATATCCTTTTTCTTTTAATAATGATACAGTTAAAAATTCACCTTTAGACTTACTCATTTTACCTGATTTATCATTTAAATGTTCACCATGTATCCAATAATTACACCATTTATGTCCTAAATAACTTTCAGATTGTGCTATTTCATTAGTATGATGTGGGAATATATTATCTATACCTCCACAATGTATATCTAAGTATTCACCTAAATTTTTAATAGATATACCAGAGCATTCTATATGCCATCCTGGATATCCATATCCCCAAGGGCTATCCCATTTTAATTCTTGATTATCAAATTTTGACTTAGTAAACCATAATACAAAGTCAGCTTGATTTCTTTTATTAAAATCTTCTTCTACTCCCTCTCTTACTCCTACAACCATTTCATCTTCTTTATGATTTGTAAGTACATAATAATCTTCTAATTTAGAAGTATCAAAATATACATTACCACCTGATAAATATGCATATCCTGTATCTAATAATTTAGTTATTATTTTTATGTATTCATCTATATTTTCAGTAGCAGGAGAAACAATTTCAGGCCATTTAATATTTAATGCTTCACAGTCTTTTTTAAATTCATCAGTATAATATTTAGCTATTTCAAGTACTGATTTATGTTCCCTTTTAGCACCTTTTAACATCTTATCTTCACCAGAATCTGAATCACTAGTAAGATGTCCTACATCGGTGATATTCATACATCGTTTTACTTTATACCCAACAAAATTTAAACTTTTTTCTAATATATCCTCAAAGATATATGTTCTAAGATTTCCTATGTGAGCAAAATTATATACTGTTGGACCACAAGTATACATCTTTACTTCTTTTTCATCATTTGGTATAAATTCTTCTACATTGTGTGTTAATGTGTTATACAATTTCATAATATCACCCAATCTATCTCATTTCTTATATAATCACATAATTATTATAACATAATATTTTAATTATAAAAGAAAAAAATGCTATAAAGCATTTTTATTTAAGTTCACCTATTTTATATTGAAATGCACCTTCATTTTTGTTTGCACAAAAATCAGTAACCATTAATACTATTTCATCATATGGATTTAATCCATCTACACTTCCATTTACTAAAGAAATCATATTATCTACATATTTATCATCATTAAATTTAGTTCTATTAACTACATAAGTATAATATGAAATCCAATTATTAATTTGAGTAGCTCCTTCACTTAATGTGTTCTTACCAATTCTATAAGTTTCATTTTCATAAGTATAAGTAGTACTACTTAATTCTTCACTATATTGATTATATAATTTTAATTTAGCAGCAGATGAATTAAAGTCATTTGTATTATTAGCTATATCAAATGTTAAATTAACAACATATCTTGTATTTAATATATCATTTACAGAAGATACATATAAGTGACCATAATCATATAATTCTTCTTTATTAGTTACTTTTAAATTATATGATTCAATTTTTTGTACTGCAGTTTCTGCATTGATAAACATATTATCTATATCAGCTTTAGAACCATATATTGAACTGAAAACTACACTATTATTAACATCTCTCATAAAATAATCTATATTAGCTATGGCAAATAATGAATTATATTCTTCTTCGGTAACTCCAAAGGATTTAACATCATCATATCCTTTAGTTCTTTGATTTAAAACGTTCTCTTTAATTTTTAAACTTTCTTCTGCTGTAGCAACTGGTCTAGCATATCCATTTAACTTAGTCATATTCATTTCAACATTATATAAATAATTATGACTATTTAAAATCTTATCTAACTCAGCTCTTTCTTCATATGATACAAAATTTTGTGATAATATTGAATATTGTTGCATAATATTTTCTGTAGCTATAATAGCATCATTAGTTAAATCTACTTGATATAAACCACATATTGTACCTGTTCCATTAGCAAACTCTTTTATTTCTTTAAAATCTTTTAATTTAATTTCATCAGTTAAATTATTTGGATTACTTATTAATCCTTTTACTTTAGATTCTAAATAACTTACTACTTTATAATCATCATTTTGATTATTAGCATCAATATTTAAAAGTAAATTTTCATATGATATATAATCATTAATATTCTTAGTATTAGTATTATATTCTCTTACTAATGATAATAATTTATATAATTGATTCATTTCATCATTTTGATCTATATCACCACTATTTTTATAATAACTATCTAATATAGATAAATCATTTACATATAAATAATCAAAATTTAAAAGTAAAAGCGCTGTTTCTAAATTTTCTTTACTCATTGAATTTTTTGCTTTAGAATCAATTAAATCTTGAACTGATGCATTATATGTTGACCAGTCAGTTCTTACTACAGTTGAATATTTTGTTGGTTCTGTAACTGTTTCCTCTGCAAATAATTCTTGAGCAGGATCTGTATCAATATTGTTCTTTTCAATTTTCTTACTTGAACATCCACTAAACGCTAATGTAGCAGCAGATATAAGTGCTATAAAAGCAGTTGGATTAATTATTTTTAAACCTTTTCTATCTTTATTTAGTTTTAACATATTTATATTCCCCCTATAAATTTATGTTGTTTATATTACCATGAATAGTTAAAATTGTCAAACATATACACTTGGTTTGAAAAAAAATAAAATTTTTTTCAAAATTCTATTGCAAACGTTCTCAGAATATGTTATATTTAAGAAGTCATGAAGACATGGATCTTTAGCTCAGTT
>CADBNE010000045.1 GCA_902795975.1 uncultured Erysipelotrichaceae bacterium | reverse complement strand
CCATTAAGAGAAGAAGATAAGAAATTATCTAGTATAGTAAGAGATATTTATAGTAAATATCCATATGATGGTAAATATATATTAGATGGTGATAAGTTAATAATATGTCAAAGTAATGTAGAGAAAGAAGAATTACTTAAAGAGTATCCAAATGCTACTGTAAACCCATTAGGATATTGGACTGGGGGAGTTAATGTAGATTGTGGCGCTACTAATAGAAAATTAGGTAGTGATATGGCACAAAGTGTTACAGGAGGAGGTTTACATGGTAAAGATTTATCTAAAGCTGATGTAGCACTCAATATATATGTATTTAAAAAAGCACAAGAAGAAAATAGAGTAGTAGAATTAAGCTGCGCTATTGGAGATGAATATGTAGATGGTATTCCATATGAAGATATAGTAGAACAAGCTAGAGAGTATATTAATAATATAGGAGGATTTGAAAAGTTTGCTGAATGGGGATTATACTAATATGATATAATTATATTAGGTGATATAGTATGAATTTATCTAAATCAAGATATACTTTAGGTATAACATGTAAAAAGAAATTATGGTTATCTATATATAAGAAAGAAGAAGCAATAGATACAGGTAATGATGCAGTATTAGAAAATGGTAATAAAGTAGGAGACTTAGCTAGAAATTTATTTGGAGATTATCATCTAATAAATTTTGATACTAATTATCAAAATATGATAGATGAAACTAATAGATATTTAGAAGATAAACCTAACATAATATGTGAAGCATCATTTAGTTATGATAATAATTTTTGTTCAGTAGATATATTAAAGAATTATATAGATGGTGTAGAAATATATGAAGTTAAATCTTCTACAGAGATTAATGATATATATATACATGATATTACTTATCAAACATGGGTATTAAAGAAATTAGGAATAAATGTAAAAAAATCATATATAGTATATATTAATAGTAACTATGTAAAAGATGGAGAGTTAGATATACATCAATTATTTAATATAAAAGATGTAACCTCAGAATTAAATTTAGACAATGTAGAAAATAATATTAAAGAATTTAAAGAAATATTAAGTAAAGAAGAACCTAATATTGATTTATCTATATCATGTAATAAGCCATATGAATGTCCATTCTTTAAATATTGTACTAAAAAATTACCTACACCTAATGTATTTGATTTAGGATGGGGTATGAGATTTAATAAGAAGTTAGAACTATATAATAAAGGATTAGTATCATATGAAGATATATATAATAATGTAAGTATAAATAATAAGATAGATACACAAATAGATTATTATTTACATAATAAAGAACCTAGAATAAATAAAGATAGTATTAAAGAATTAGTTAATACTTTTAGATATCCATTATACTTTCTAGATTTTGAATCATATCAAGATAGTATACCTAAAATAGATGGTACTAAACCATATCAACAAATTTGTTTTCAATATAGTCTACATTATCTGTTAGAACCTAATGGTGAAGTATATCATAAAGAGTTTTTAAGTGATGATTATGATGGTAATCCTATGTATGGATTATGTAAACAATTAATTAATGATATACCACTTAATTCATGTGTATTAGTATATAATGATGCATTTGAAAAAACTAGATTAAAAGAAATGGCAAAGTTATTTCCTGAATTTAGTGAACACTTATTAAATATAAGAGACAATATAGTAGATTTATTACCTCCATTTAAGTCATTAGATTATTATGTTAAAGATATGGGTGGTAGTGCTTCTATTAAAAAAGTATTACCTGCATTGTTTCCTAATGATCCTAGTCTAGATTATCATAATCTAGAACAAGTACATAAAGGTGATGAAGCGTCTAATGCATATTTATCATTACCTACATTATCTAGTGATGAACAAAATAAATTAAGATATAATATGCTTAGATATTGTGAATTAGATACGTATGCTATGGTGAAGATATATTATAAATTATTGGAGGTATTAGATGAAACAGTTTAAACATATAGGTGCTTATGGATTAATATTAGATAATGATAATATAGTTTTAATTAAAAAGAATGGTGGTCCTTATAATGGTAAATTAGATTTACCAGGTGGTACTATAGAATGGGGAGAAACACCTGAAGAAGCATTAGTTAGAGAATTAAAAGAAGAAGTAGGTATAGATGTATTAGAATATGAATTATTTGATGGTAACTCAGTAACATTTGAATGGGAGCATAAAGGAGAAATAGAGCAAGGTCATCATATAGGTTTCTTCTATAAAATAACTAAGTATAATAATGATATAAATAATAATATTAAATTAAGTAATGTTAATGATGACTCATTAGGAGCACAATACTATGATATATCTAAATTATCTAAGGATGATTTATCAGATATAGCTAGTTTAGAAGTAAAAAAATTAGGATATAAATTGCAATAAATTAAAATTTGTTATCTATATAGACTTTTTAGAAAAATTATGGTATATTATTAGCACATAAGTGATTATGTTGCACCATTTTGCATATAATAATAAAGCAACTTGTTGCAAATAAAAAAGCGAGTGAATCCAGCTCTAAATGGAATTTAAAAAAGCGGTGAAACCAGCCTTAAATGGTAATTAAAAAAGCGGTGATTCCAGCCATTATATGGAAATTAAAAAAGTAGACTAGAGAGCAAACTCTAGTCTTTTAATTTATATTAATTAAGTATATAATATCTGTTAGGTGATGTACAATGATTAGAAATTTTAAAATAGTTAAAGTAGACTACAAATATTGTGATTACTTAAGAAAATATGATAATAAAGTGTCATATAATGCTGGAGTTAAAGAATTAAGACCATTCATTGGAATTTTATTTACTGTAGATGGTTGTGAATACTTTGCACCATTATCTAGTCCTAAATTAAAGCATATGAATATGAAAAATAATATTGATATAGTAAAAATTGATGGTGGAAGATGTGGAGTAGTAAACTTCAATAATATGATTCCTGTTACTTCAAATAATTATGAATTATTTGATTTAAATGCAATTCCCAAAGATACTAATGAATTAAAAAGACAAAATTTATTAAAAACACAATTATTATGGCTTAATAAGAATATAAAAAGAGTAAAAGGAAAAGCAGTAAAGTTATATGAAAAGTATAAAAATGATAAGTTAGATGAAAGAATTAAGTCAAGATGTTGTAATTTTGTTTTATTGGAAGAAAAATGTAAGGAATATAATAATAAGTAGATAAAATTATAGGAAAGGTGATTTGTTATGAAGAGAATTTTATATTTAAATAAAGATACATTATTATCATATATGTCTCAAATTGATGATGGTTTGGTAAAAAATAAAAAAGAATCAAAAGAAAAAAATGTTGAAAAATCATTTTCTACGACAGCATCAGTTGATGCAGAAGCATCACTGAATTTAAAAGTTTTTGGTAAAGGTGTCGATGCGGGCATCGAACCATCAATTGATTCAAGTAAGCAAAACAAATATTTGAATTCTAATGTTGATAGTATTGAAAAAGAAGTTTTTGACGAGAGTGTAGAAAAATTTGAAAAATATTTGCTGGATAATGATTATTTAAATACTAATGGTGATATAGGAGATTTTATAAAAATAGAAGAAGCAATGTATATTGTAGATTTAGAATATTATAAGAATATTTTTTCAAATAATAGTTTATTGGATTATATAAAAAAGAATGAAATTGAAACAAAATTTAGTGATATAGAACAAGATATTGGAGAAACAGGTAATGGTAAAAAGGCAGCATATGATAAAGAAAAAATGTATAGAGAAATAAAAAAAGCGATTGATGAGGAGTACAATGAAATATCAAGGAACATTGATGTAGTATTGAATATTGTACCATATAATAAATTTGGAATTATGGGTGATTATCTTATTTCACTTGATGATGAATATTTTAGAGATAAAACTGAAGTAGTTGCTTTTAAATATGGAGGAAAAATGACTTTAATAGGGCATGTAACTAACGTAGTTAATAGTAATGTGAATGGTGCTGATGAAAATATATTTAATATTTTTCCATCAATTATTAATACATTTATGCTTACTTTTTTTCATAAGACTGAAATAAAGATTGTTCATCCAATAGCAATTTATTATTGATTTGTTTATAAAAAAACTGTAGTTTTGCTACAGTCTTATTTAATAAGATGATACTCATCATCTTTTTTAGTCTTCTTGTTCAATTATCTTTTCTATTTCAATACCAATTCTTTCAATAACACCAACTACTAAGGCATTACCCATCATGAAATATCTTTTCTTCTCTGACATACCTGTATCTGTCCATCCATCAGGGAATCCATCTATTCTTTCACATTCTACTGGTGTTAAAATTCTAGGTTTCTTAGTTTTAAAATCTTCTATAACATGTGTTGTTCTACTTACTCCACCTTCACTTGTTAACATAGTTCTAGCAGGAGCATCTAAGTTATCTGGAAATGGCATAGCACCTTCAGCATAAAAATAAGGTTCTCCATTAGGTTTAACTCTAGGTATTCTTTTACTACCTTTTAAGTATTCAAATTTCTTTAATTTATCACCTGATAAGAAGTATTTACTATCTACTTCATTTTCTTCTCTTACATTTCTAAGTGGATATATTAAATTATAATCAGCTTTAACTTTAACAGTATATATACCACCATCATGCATTCTACCAGCATTATAGAAAGTACATTTAAACATATTACTTACTTCTACTAAATCTTTAAAACCAGCTAAATCAGCTTCATTAATAGCTTCATATTCATCTTTGATAGGGAATTGATTAATAAACATACCTTTTTCAAATATTACTTCTCTATCTTTATATTTACTCATTTCTTTATAATAGTTAGTAGATTTATGATATGCAAATATATATGTTCTTCTACGTTTTTGTGGTAAACCATATTCACCAGCATTAATTACTCTCCATTCAACATCATATCCATTATCATAAAGACTTCTAAGTATCATACCGAAATCTCTACCTCTTTGTCTAGCAGGAGATAATAATAATCTATCTACATTTTCTAATAATACAAATGGTGGTCTTTTTACTTCTAATGTTTCATCTATAGCCCACCATAGTACACCTTTTTTACCATCTATACCTTTACTAGTAGTAAGAGATTGTGCTACTGAATAATCTTGACATGGAAATCCTCCTACTAATAAAGTATGGTCTGGTATATCATGTTTATTTACACTAAATATATCTTCATTTGATACATTATCACTACCAAATCTTTTAATATAACAATCATATGCTTCTTGATTCTTAGTAGCAGGTTCCCATTGATTAGCCCATAGACATTCCCAATTACCTTTTTCTATTACTTTATCATTTTTTAATTCTACATGGTTTAAACCAACTCTAAATCCACCAACTCCAGCGAATAATTCTACTAATGTTTTTTTCATATATTACCTCCTGTTATTTATTAATTCATATAAATATATTATAATATATTTAAAGAGAAAGATCAACATTTATATTAAATATTTCTATATATATTTTAAACTATTTTTAATACTAAAACAAGATCGAAAGGTGATTTTTATGAAAAAAGGTAGACTATATAATAGAGAAGAAATAGAATTAATATCTAAGTCTGCTATAGGTAAATCTATTAATGATATATTAAATAAAGAAGTAGTTACTATAGAAGATAAAGAAGCTAATAAAGGTGGATTAGGACAATTAGTTGAAAAGTATTTATTTGGTATGGATAATAATAGTGATTCAGAACCTGATTTTATGCCTGCTGGAATAGAATTAAAAGTTACACCTTATAAAGTATTAAAAGATGGTAGATTAAGCGCTAAAGAAAGATTAGTACTAAATATAATAGATTATGAAACAGAATATAAAAATACATTTAGAAATAGTCATTTCTGGTATAAGAATAATACTATACAGTTATTATGGTATTTATATGAAGAGAATAAAGATAAGAAAGATTTAAAAATAACTCATGAAAAGTTATTAGAATTAGTTAATTCAGAAGATTTTGTACAAATAGAAGAAGATTGGAATAATATAATTAATAAAATTAAAGATGGTAAAGCACATGAAATATCTGAAGCAGATACTATGTATTTAGGAGCATGTCCTAAAGGTGCTAATAGTAGTTCAGTAAGAAAACAACCATTTAATAATATACCAGCTATGCAAAGAGCATTCTGTTTTAAAAATTCTTATATGACACAATTAGTAAGAAAATATATAGGGGATTATAGTGATGTAGAAAAAGTATTAAAGAATACTACAGATACATTTAATAACTTTGTAAATAATGTGATAAATAAATATAAAGGTAAATCACAAAGTGAATTAATTAATATATTTAATATAGATAGTAATGCTAAGAATATAAATGGTATTATAGTAAGTAGAATGTTTAATGTAAATGGTAGATTAGCAGATACTGAAGAATTTCAAAAAGCTAATATAATTCCAAGAACTATTAGAATAGAAGAGAATGGTAAGATTAAAGAATCTTTACCATTTCCTGCATTTAAGTTTACAGATATTATTAAAGAAGAGTGGAATAACTGTAAACTTAAAGAAGAATTAGAAACTACTAAGTATATGTTCTTTGTATTTAAGAAAGAGAATAATGATTATATATTTAAAGGTATTAAGTTATGGAATATGCCTAAATTAGATATTGATACATATGTAAAAGATATGTGGTTAAAAACATATGATGTTATTAAAAATGGTAATATTATTAAATCTATAGATAATGGTATTAGAAAGACTAATTTTCCTGGTATGTCTGATAATAAAGTATGTCATGTTAGACCTCATGCTAGAGATGCTAAAGATACATATCCATTACCAGTTAATGATATATTAACAGGTGTATCAGAGTATACTAAACAATGTTTTTGGTTAAATAATACATATATAGAGAATATATTGGAAGAGTATAGGTAGGAGGAAGTAGTATGAAGTTAAAAGTTTATAAGGGGTTTGATAAACAATTTTTATTAAATATTATAGAAGAACCTTTAATTAATTCGTCAGTTGATGATAAATTAGATATTTTGAAATATACAGATGATTATAAAGAGAATCTTGAGGAATCCTTAATTATAAAAAAGAATAAAGAAACTTTATGGATTGTTTATGAGGAATATGAATTAATTATTGAACTTATAAATATAAGAGTTAAATCGGGAAAAGTATCTGTTGAAATAATTAATAATAATATTTATCCAGATATTTATCCAATGGATTTAAAAATAAGTGATGAGCAATTTTCTGAGTATAAAGAATCATTGAATGCAACAAAAGTAAAAAATAATGATAATTTTTTAGCTAAATTTTATTCACGAGTAGAAAAAATAGATGATATTTATTACGTTAGTTATTATAATTTAGAAAATCCACATAGTGCTTATGTTGATTATATTACTGATTTTTTTAGTAATAAAATTAATATGGGAGTTATTAGTGATGAAACTTATGTTGTTGATATTGGTGATGATGTAATTAGATATTTAGAACACATTAATAGTATAAAGAAAACTGAAAATAAAATTATTTCATATAAAATGATTTGTAATACAGAGATTTCTAATCTTATTTTGAATTCTCTAAAAGCTTTTTTGCTAAATAATAATATTACAAGTTTGTATGAATATAGGGGTGAATATGTAGTAGATGATACGTTAAAAGATGGATTAATAGAAGTAGCAGAAAAAATATTAAAAAAAGAAAATTTTTCTTTTAGAATGTTAGAATTTTATAGACAACCAGAGATATCAAATGAAATGGAGAATATATCTCAAGCAGAAATAATGGAGTATATTGTATCTGAAGCAGAAAAAGCATATAAAGGAGAAAGATATAGAGATATTTTTATAACTGCACCAACAGGCGCCGGGAAGTCAATGATATTTCAAATTCCATCTATATACTTAGCGCAAAAACATAAAAAATTAATTATTATAATTGAGCCGTTAAAAGGTTTGCAACTAGATCAACAAAAAAATTTAGAAAAAGCTGGATATAATAAATCAGCATATTTAAATAGTGATATTGCTACAATGGTTGAAAGAGAAAAAATAATTAATGATGTTAAAACAGGAAAAATAGATTTATTGTATGTAAGCCCTGAAACACTTTTATCACATTCTTTAGAAACCTTGGTTGGAGATAGAGAGATTGGACTTGTAATTGTTGATGAGGCACACATAGTTACAACCTGGGGCGTAGGATTTAGACCTGATTATTGGTATCTTGGAACTTATTTAAATAGGATGCGTATAAAAAAGGATAAAGCAGGTAAAGAAAAAAAATCATATGATTTTCCTATATTTGCATGTACCGCAACCGCAGTAAATGGTGGCCCAGATGACAGTGTTTCAGATACAATTATAAGTTTATACATGAATGATCCAATAATAAAAATTGGCTCAGCAAAAAGAAAAAATATTGAATTTGAAGTAAACAATTATACTGATAAGTCGTATGATGAGTATAAAGAAAAAAAGGTTCAAATATTGAGTGATAGAATTGAAAATTGGTTAAATAATAATCAAAAAACAATTATTTATTGTCCGTATAGTTCAATTGCTCATTATATGAAAAATGGAGAAAAAGATTATAAAAAATTATCAATATATAAAAATAAAACTTGTGTATATACTGGCGGAATGGAAGATTCTTTTGAAAAATCAGAATCAATGAGAAAATTTAAAAATAGTGAGATAAATGTAATGTATGCTACTAAGGCTTTTGGTATGGGTATCGATATTCCAGATATAAAAAATGTATATCATTATGCAGTAACAGGTGGACTAAGTGATTACATTCAAGAAATAGGTAGAGCAGCACGCGATAAAAATATGATTGGAAAGGCAATTGTTGATTATTTTAATGGTGATTTGAAATATATGAATAATCTTTTTGGAATGTCCCAAATAAGACAATTTCACATTAAAAGATGTTTATCAATAATATATGATACATATTTAAATAATGGAGAGCATAGAAATTTCTTGGTAAATCCTAAAATGTTTGATGGTGTATTTGGAAGAGTTGATAATGATGAATTAGTAAATAAACTAAAGATTGTATTATTAATGTTAGAAAAGGATTTATTTGAAACGTTTAAGATATATGTTTTAATCTCAAGACCTAGTTCAATATTTACTAAAGGATATTTTTCAATTGACTATAAACATGAAACTGAGGTACTAGCTAGCAAATATGGAAAATATTTTAAAAAGATTAGCAGTGGTAGAGTAAAAGAACTTGATTCTAGGGGAGTTAGTACAACTGACATTGGTGATATATTTGAGATTGATTTAAAAAATATATGGGAAGAGGAATTTGGAGCTAATATGTCTTTCGCTAAATTTAAATATATGTTTTTTCAAAACCAATGTGATATTTTAGATGAATATGGAAAATTTATTTACAATAGAGTTAAATTAAAGATAAGAACTAAGAATGGTATGCTATCAAATTTATTTGAACAAGCTAAAAATGAAATAAATTATATTACTGATAAACTAAGTGAATTTGATAGAAACTATTTTACTAAAGATGAATTTAAAGAAAAAATAAAAGAAAGATATATTAATGATAGTAAAGCAGAATCTATTGCTAATACGTATTTTGATGTTATAGATTATAATAATGAATGTATTAAAAGAAGAGAAAATAATGAAATCGTTAAGTATCAAGTGAGTAATGGTAATTTAAGAGAATTAGGTATGAGAGTTTTAAAAAAATCAACTTTGTTAAGATTTTTTAGTGTTAATGATATTAATGAAATTGAAAAATTTTATTCTGAAAATAAAAGTGATGGTGATTTATTAAAATTATTATCATTATTAGATTTAATTACTTTTGAAGTTGAGGGTGGAAATAATCCTGAAATATTTATTCGTTTAAATGCACCAGACAAAATAAAAAATATAGTTGAAGATAAGATTCTTTATAAAAATTCATATGTAGAACTTGCAAAAGAAAAACATTATAGATCCGTAAAAATATTAGATTATTTCTTTAGAAATTTTGATAATAGTGAAAGCGATAAACGATGGGATTTTGTTGAAAAATATTTTCTAGGTGAAAATGTAGAGGATGAAATTAAAGATTCAAATCAAGCCAATCATATAAAGGAGTGCTTAATAAGTGATTATATCGATAATGAATCATCAAATGCAATCGTATTAAATGATTGGAATTCTATTATTGATTATTCTTTGAATAATAATTATGAAAAATATACTTTTTATTTTAAATATTTAAAAAGTAATTCTATTAGAAAACCTGATTATTTGTTTGCAAATTTTGAAGTAGATGATGTTACAATTAATTCTATTTTAATTTATGAGAAAGAAAAAATATTAATTGTTGATGAATTATTTGGATATGATAAATTTATAAAATGTTTAAATAAAGGATGGTTTTTATATAAAATAGATGAACTGGAGCAAAATATAGAATTGTTAAAAGAAAAAATAGAAAATCATTTTTGATTTTCTATTTTTATTTACCACAACATTTCTTGTATTTCTTACCACTGCCACATGGACATTGTTCATTTCTTCCTATTTTACTTTTTGCATGTGTCAAAGTGGTTCTGTTTATTTTTAATTGATTTGCAATTATTTCAATTTCTAAATCATTATGATATTGATAGTCACTTTTAGTTAAATGTAAAATTTTAATATCATTAATATTTTCATTATTATCATAGATAATGAATGTAGCGAAGGCTTCTTCTACATTACTAATCTTTAAATTTGCATAACATTGTTGAATTAGATATTTCTCATCATTAAATTTATTAATACTACAACTAATAATAAGTAGATAGTCTGTTATTTGGATAGAAATATATTTATTTTTCTTACTGTTTTTAGATAAATTAATCATTTCCTTTATATAGGAATCAATTGTATTTAGATACTCACTATTACAGGATATTAAACTATAACCAACTATTATTCCATATTTTATATTGCAAATATTTATATAATTAATAATTCCATTAATAAAAAATGGATAGTTTAATTTAGGCTTTTCAATCTCATTTCCATAATATTTTCCATTGTAATATTCATCTATTGGAGTACGAAAATCATCAAAAAAACCATACCTATTTTTTTAGCTTTTTTTATCATGTCATCTACAGTCATGGAATAGCATCCATAATTTAAATATAATCCAAGGTGATCTAATTCGTCGTTGAGGTTAATTAGAGTATTTTGAGTAGCTAATGTTCTGTTTTTTATATAGTTAAGAAAGTTTATAGGCATTTTTTGAAAAAAATCTCCATACACTTCTAAGTCATCAATAGAACAAACAATAATATTTTTATTAAGATTTATGATATTAATTTTTTCAGCTCTTGCAGCTATTTCGTTAAATCCTTCAAAAGTAATAACAAATTTAAAAATATCTTTAAATTTACTTTTATCTAATGTTGTTTTTAGCTTTGCTCTTTTTTTATTTGAATCATATATTTTCATAGCTCCATGCTCTAATAATTCATTTTCAAATTGTGATATTTGATCTCCTGCCTTTGATACAAGATTAGTTAGAGTTTTTACATGTGAATCAATATTTTCATATGCTAAATCAGGTGTAAAATTTCCAGATTTTATTTCTACTATTAATAGATAATCATTTAATTCAATTAATAAATCATTTTCTATTGCATTACTACCTTTTTTATAGAAATTATTTTGGTAGTAAATGGCATTGTTTCCAAATATATTAAAAAATATTTCTTGTGTATAATTTTCAATATTTTGAGAAAAAGATTTAATTATTTCTTGTTTGTTTTCTTCACCATAATCTTTATATAATTGTTTTAATAATATTTTATCAAAATTATCAAGTAATCTTGGTATCCTAATACAATAATAT
>CADBNE010000044.1 GCA_902795975.1 uncultured Erysipelotrichaceae bacterium | reverse complement strand
CTAGAAGAAAAGGTAATAAAAAATATATTGAAATAATGGGTGCTAAAGAAAATAATTTAAAAAATATAAATGTTAAAATTCCACTTGGAACATTAACTTGTGTTACAGGAGTATCTGGTAGTGGTAAATCTACATTAGTAAATCAAATATTATATAGAAGTGTTGCTAATATGTTATATAAGAATAAAGAAAAAGTAGGAGCACATAAAAAAATAAAAGGATTAGAAAATATTGATAAAGTAGTAGATATATCACAAGCACCTATAGGTAGAACACCTAGATCAAATCCTGCTACATATACAGGTGTGTTTGATGATATACGTGATGTATTTGCATCTACTAAAGATGCTAAAATGAGAGGTTATGATAAAGGTAGATTCTCATTTAATGTTAAAGGTGGTAGATGTGAAGCATGTTGGGGAGATGGTGTTAAGAAAATAGAAATGCACTTCTTACCTGATGTGTATGTACCTTGTGAAGTATGTGGTGGAACTAGATATAATAGTGAAACATTACAAATAAAATATAAAGGTAAAAATATTACTGATGTATTAGATATGAGGGTTGAAGAAGCATTAGAATTTTTTGAAAATCATAAGAAGATTAAAACTAAATTACAAATGTTATCTGATGTAGGATTATCTTATATTAAATTAGGGCAAAGTGCTACTACATTATCTGGTGGAGAGGCAGGAAGAGTTAAACTTGCTAAAGAGTTACAAAAGAAGCCTACAGGTAAAAGTTTATTTATACTAGATGAACCAACTACAGGATTACATATACATGATATTAAAAATCTACTTGTAATTTTGAATAGAATAGTGGATAATGGAGATACAGTAGTAGTAATAGAACATAACTTAGATGTAATTAAAACTGCTGATTATATAATTGATTTAGGTCCAGAAGGTGGAGATGAGGGTGGTAGCTTAATAGCATCTTGTACACCTGAAGAATTAGTTAAAATTAAAGAAAGTTATACTGGACAATATTTAAAACCATTATTGGAGGTTAAGTAATGAATAAAGAATATAATTGGGGAAGAGAAGATTTAAAAAAAGAATTATATAATAAAAGAAAAAGATTTAATATTATATGTTTTATAGTTATAATGGTAATTTATATATTATATATATGGCAAGCTATAAAAATGAATACATTTGATAATAAATGGTTATTGGTGTTAGGATTATTATTTATTTCACTTGTACTTGCTATATTACATTATTCAGCTAAATTATATGTATTTATTAACTTAAGAAGAAATGATAAGAAAACAAAAAAAGCTTATGGTAAATACATAGTAAATGCTACTGAAGATACAATTAGTGTAAGTGTTAATGATCAAAATATAACTTATAAATATAGTGACATTAATAAGTTTAGAATGAAGAAAGATATGTTTTTTATAAGTACTTCATCTGATAAACTTGGTTTAACTTTTAAAAAGAGTATGCTAGGTGAAGAAGATTATAATCAGCTACTTAATATAATTAAAAAAAATATTAATAAATAGAGTGTATTATCACTCTGTTTTTGTTATAATAATAATTATGGTGATTATATATGTTAGAGTTAAAGAATATATGCAAAGAGTATGTTACAGGGGATTTTAAACAAAAAGCTTTAAACGATATAAATTTAAAGTTTAGAAAATGTGAATTTGTTTCTATATTAGGACAAAGTGGTAGTGGTAAAACTACTATGTTAAATATAATCGGTGGTTTAGATAAATATACATCAGGTGATTTAATTATTAATAATAAATCTACAAAACAATATAAAGATAGAGATTGGGATACATATAGAAATCATAGTATAGGTTTTGTATTTCAAAGTTATAATTTAATACCACATCAAACCGCATTAGCAAATGTTGAATTAGCACTTACTTTATCAGGTATATCTAATGAAGAAGCTAGAAGTAGAGCAAAAGAAATACTTACTAAAGTAGGTCTTAAGGATCATATGAATAAGAAACCTAGTCAAATGTCAGGTGGACAAATGCAAAGAATTGCTATAGCTAGAGCACTTGTTAACGATCCAGATATATTATTGGCAGATGAACCTACAGGAGCATTAGATTCTGATACTAGTGTACAAATAATGGACTTATTAAAAGAAATAGCAAAAGATAAATTAGTAATAATGGTTACACATAATGCTGAATTAGCTGAAGAATATTCTACACGTATAGTTAGAATTAGTGATGGTAAAGTTACAGGAGATAGTAATCCATATAATGATGAAGATAACGAAGATTCTTTAGATAAAAATCCAAAGAAAACACATATGTCATTTACAACAGCACTTAAATTAAGTTTAAATAATTTACTTACTAAAAAAGGAAGAACATTACTTACTTCTTTTGCAGGTAGTATAGGTATTATAGGAATAGCACTTATTCTTTCTTTATCAAATGGTGTACAAAAATATATAAATAAAGTAGAAGAAGATACTTTATCATCATATCCTATAACTATAGAAGAGAAAACATTTGATATGTCCGCAGTTATGAGTGCTATGATGGGTAAAAATACTAATAAAGAAGAACATGATTTAGATAAAATATATTCAGATAATATATTAAATAATGTAGTTAATTCAATGACATCTCAAATGAGTACAAATAACTTAGAAAAATTTAAGAAACAATTAGATAGTAGTAGCGAAATAAAAGAGTTAACTAATGATATTCAATATTCATATAATTTAGATTTAAATTTATATAGTACTGATACTAATAATGGAGTAAAGAAAGTTAATCCTAGTCCTATAATGGAAGATATTGGATTTGTTAATAATTCTAATGATTTATTTGGTAATACTAATTCACAATATGATATGTGGATAGAAATGATTAATAATAAAGAATTACTTAAATCACAATATGATGTAGTAGCAGGTACATGGCCTTCAAAATATAATGAAGTAGTATTGATAGTTAATAAAGATAATGAAGTCAGTGATTATACATTATATACATTAGGTTTAAAAGATAGAAAAGAAGTAAAAGATTTAATGAAAAGAATAGCTTTAGGTGAATCATTTGAATCTAAAAATACTTCATATACTTATGATGAAATATTAAAATTAAAATTTAAATTAGTTTTAAATAGTGATTATTATAAAAAAGAAGCAAATATTTGGGTAAATAAAAGTAATGATGAAGAATATATGAAAGATTTAGTAGATAATGCTGAAGATATAAAAGTAGTAGGTATTATACGTGCTAAAGATGGTACAGTTGTTAATAGTTCACATGGTGAAATAGGATATACTAAAGAATTAAAAGAATATGTAATTAATAAAATAAATGATAGTAAAGTAGTAAAAGAACAAAAGGATAATAAGAATATCAATGTATTTACTGGAGTACCATTTATTAAGTTAGGTGAAAAATTTGATATTAATTCTTTAACTAAAGAACAACAAGATTATTTAGCAAGTTTACCTAAAGATGAATTAGCAAAAATGATTTCATCATATTTAGAAAGTGGAAATGCTTCATATGATGATAATTTAAAACAATTAGGTGTAGTAGATTTAGATAAACCAAGTGCTATAAATATATACCCAAAGAGTTTTGAAGATAAAAAGAAAATATCTAAGTTTATAGAAGAATATAATAAAAATGCTATTGAAGCAGATGTTATAAATTATACAGATTATATAGGATTGATGATGTCAGGTATAACTAATATTATTGATATAATAAGTTATATATTAATGGCATTTGTAAGTATATCATTAATAGTATCTTCTATAATGATAGGGATAATAACATATATATCAGTATTAGAAAGAACTAAGGAAATAGGTATATTAAGAAGTATAGGTGCTAGTAAAAAAGATATATCTAGAGTATTTAATGCTGAAACATTTATTATAGGTTTAGTAGCAGGTGCAATAGGAATAGGTATAACATTATTACTTAATATTCCAATAAATATAATAATTAAAAGTATAACTAAAGTATCTAACATAAGTAAATTACCTATAATGGGTGGTATTATATTAGTTATTATAAGTATGTTACTTACTGTAGTAGCTGGACTAATTCCTTCTAAAATAGCTAGTAAGAAAGACCCAGTAGAAGCATTAAGAACAGAATAAAGTAAGAAAATTATTTTTTACTTTTTTTTGTATAAAGGTTTATTTATATATTTTTTTGTAGTATAATTGATATAGTGTAATAATAGGGTAATCATAAGGAGTGTGTAAAGATATGAAAAAAATAATTAACAAATCAAAAGTATCAATATTAACATCTATATTATTTATAGGTGTTTTATTTGTAGCTAGTATAGAAAATGCATTTTCAGAATTTAAAATAGCAAATATAAGTTGTGAAAAAAATGCTACAACTGTACCAAGTGGTGAAACATTTGAAGGTTCAACAGGAGCTGGTACTGGATGGGATAAAGCCTGTAGTGGAGCTAATTTTTGTTATAGTACAATGGGCTCACAAGGTCTAAGATTTGCACTTGTTGAAGATGATGGTACAGTTGTAAGTAAAGCTTTTGATTATTGGTTTATTCCAAGAAAAAAGAATGAAAAATTTCATTTAACGAGAGAATATTCAAATTTTCCATATAAAAGATATATAGTTTATGTTGCAACTGATAAAAAAATGATTCAAGAAAAAAGAGAAAGTATGTTTGATCCAAAAGGAAATGTTAATTCGTCTGCGTACACTGTATATCACAATAATAGTGATGATAGTACAGTTAAATCAATAGTTGATGATTATTCAAATCAAAGTATTGAAGATATTTTTCCAAATATATTAGGATGTAGTTTTTCAATTGATGGTAAGGGAAAAACATTTACTTCAAGCTATGGTGGAGGAAATATATCTGAGGAAAATCATGAACCAAATAATTTATATTATACACAATCTCAAAATGCGGTTGTAAAAATTTTATTAGATGATAATGATACTTCACACAAATACCTTGAAGATTTATATACACTATTGAGAGCTAATTTAACAAAAGATATATCTAAAGTTAGTGAAAAACAATTATATATTCAAATTGAACCATTAGTACAATTTTCAATGATAAATGTTCCAGGAAAATGGATTTATAATTATGTTGGCTCATTTGCTGATGTATGGTTTATGACTCACTATGATAAAAATGGAGAAAGTTCAACTGGTGTAAATTATGCTAATTCACAATTATTTGAAGGTTGGTTGTTACAATATGATAGTTCAGGATATTGGAAGAGTCAAGGTAGAAATTTTACTAGGGATGGAAGAGGCCAATTTAATAATTTCTTTACTGATGACTTTTCTATAGTAGCAATAGGAAATTTATTGCATCCTGAAACTAAATCTTCACCTATTCCTTCTAAATTATTTAGCTTTTATAAAAAAGAAATACCAGATAACAAAGGTGATTTGGGTGATAACTATGGTTGGCTAAAATATGTAAATAATAATTTTAATTTTTATTTTAGAGGTTCTGAAAATGTAATGAAAAAAACTTCAAGTGGAAAGTATAATACATTTGGAGTAACATTTATAAGAGCATCTAATATTCCTATGTGTAATACTGTAGCTAGTAATGATTTTTTAAATAACTCGTCATTATCTGCAAATAATGTTGGATTATTGAACTCTTTTCTTGCAAATTATAAAAAAGCATGGACTGAAGGAAAAAGTGATGCAGCTAAAAATAAAGTAAAAACCTTAGCGGATGCTATAAGATATTTACGAGATAATTATGGTTCTGATGCAACTGCAAAAGAGAATATAGTAGGTAATTATAGTACTACTGCAAATAGATTAGTTGTTAATAAAGTATTTGGATATAAATATACAGATTATTGTTCAACAACAACTTGTGATGAAGTATTAACAAAATTAAAAAAAGAAAAAAAATTAAATAAAAGTAACATTAATTTATTATCTTTATTGTTTGGAAAGTATGAATTCATTAAGTGGGAAAATTTATTAGCTTTATATGGAGATGTATTTACAATTACAAAAAATGGTAAAACTGTACCAGATGAAGCAAAAATTGCAACATATGCAAAATGTGGTGATGCACCAAAATGTATAGTACCAAGTGTAAATGCTAAATGTGATAAATCTGATGGTAATTCATTTACCATAATGGATTTTACAGATGATAATGGAAAGAATAGAGCTAATGCAGGTCATATAATATCTAATGTTGATAGTTTTTTTGAAATGGCATTTAAGGGTGATTGCTTAAAAAGTGGTATAGCTTATAATGGCTATAATGATGGAACTGTGCATTCTACAAGTATACAAAATGCTTATGAAACATATTATTATGGTACAAAAGAAAAACCAGCAGTTTGTTGGGAGGCTATTTCGTTTAATTTACCAGGTAATGTAAATAACATTGAAGCAGGTACAGTATTTAAATGGGGAAAAAATAGTAAAGATAAAGATAATAATAAATTTGGTACTATGACTGTAAACAGATATTGTACGGTTACTAATTATGGACAAAATATTGCTGCTGGTAAATCGCATACAATTGCTTCATATTGGGTTCTTCCAGATAATGATAATAAAAATTATCAATGGAAGAATGGACCAGATATAAAGCAAAATAGTCTTATAAAACAAATAGGTACTAAAGTTAAGTTAAATTATAAACAAGCTTTACCTAAGGGGACAACTGTTCAAAATAGTCAATTATTATCTAAGAATACTAATCTTGAATTAGCTAGACTTAACATAAATATGTATTCAGTATCAAATGGAAAAATTACTCAAATATCAGATAATAATGAAATATATTATTCATGTGGAAAAAATGGTTGGAATGAAGACTACCTATATGGAAATGGTACAAGTAAATGTTCTGATAAATGGGATAATAAAAATGGTAATCCATTTACATATACTTGTTTTAATGATAATACTGGAAGATTACAATGTAAAAATTTAGCAAGTAATAATTTTTCTCCAATAATATTTGTTACAGCTACTTATGATATTTTATATGATGATGATTTAAAATGGTATTCAGATAAATCTGACAATTATTCTAAAAAGACAGCATCTAAAATTACAGATGGAGTAGATAATGCTAAATATGTTAGTTTAGGATATGGTTTTCCAACATCTTTTGTTACACCACCATTACCAGCAACTGGAGATTATTATTATGGTAAAAATTTATCTAGCTCATCAACAGGTGGATATATGTATGCTGAAATAAGTAATATAGGTACTAGAAAAGGTACTTCATATCATTTTGATAAATTAAAACAAGCTATAACTGATGATGATCCAAATTCAAATGATACTATAAAATATAGTTGTGGATTTAATATTCAAAATAAATTATATTGTTTTGAATGTAGTCCTAATCCACCTAAGGGTTGTAAGAATGGAATATGTAAACCTGAAGATAGTGTTCCAAAAGGAATAGATGTAGTATTTAGAACAGTAGAATTGATTGATACCAAGTCTGCAGAAACAAATGTTCAAAAAATAACTAGGGCATTTCCAGGTAGAAGTGGTTCAGGAAGAAATATAGGTGATAACTGGGATTTTGATAAAAAAAATGCTGAATTAGAAGCAAAAATAGGCGAAAAAAATGTTGCTGGTAAAATTATTACACAACTATTAAATAATAATATATATGAATCAAGTCCAAAATATGTAATAGATTTAAATCCTGTTGTTATTCAAGATATAAGAAAAGAAAATAAAAAAGATTCATATACTAGTATGTCAGAATATATTTTCAAAAAACACAGTAGTACTAGATACACTACACCAGATTTGAATAAAGCAATAAATGAATGTAAAGATGATAATAAAAATGGATGCAGAAGAATGTCATTCTTATATAGAACCTTTAGTGAAGCAAATAATAATGAGCAATTAGACTATTCATATACATATGGTGCTAGTCCATTCTTATCAGAATTGATGTCTAAAAAAAGATTAACTGGAACATGTGCTGAAGAAATAGATACTGGCAAACGTGCTGAAACATTTGCAGAAAGTTATGGCTGTTAAATAAAGTGTGAAAGAATATTTATTCTTTCCACTTTTATTTTGACTTTGTAATATGTTTGTGATAATATATGTATCCCATGGAAAAAAAGGGGAAGAAGGAATTAAAAGGTATGAAAAAAAGAACAAAAAAGATAGTTAGAAGGGTAATAGTAACTACAGTATGTACAGCTTCTTTAGCAGCCTTATTTGCTAAAGGATATTCTTTATCACCAAAAAAATTTGAAAGACAATTATCAAAAGCTGGTGTAAAAATATCTACTAGTGCTACATATGGTGGATTAAATGATGAAAGATTTAATAGTAAAGAATTCTCATTAGTTGATGCTGGAAATTATACAGTAGGTATGCCTGATAAATCAAAAGAATTATTAGAAGATACGAATAAACCTACAGGAATAATTATAAATAGTGGTGCTAAAAGTTTTTTTGAAATATACAAAGAAGTAGATTATGTAAAAGAATTAGTAAGAGAATATGATATAGAATATCCTATATGTTTAGATATGTCTAAAGTATTTTATGCTAATGTAATAAGTGAATCTGAATTAAATATACTAGTAAATAGTTTTGTAAGAAAATTACAAGCTAATGGGTTAACTGTATATGTTATTGGTGATGATTATTTAGTTCATACATTACTTATGGAAAATGCTAATAATGATGAATATTATACTAATTATCCAATAGGATTAATATGGGATTATAAAACTGATAAAATAGATTTAGATTATGATTTAATTATTGGAGATAGATATATATATAGTAAAAAAGATTTTAAATCAAATTATGTATTAAATTCAGCATCAACTTTTGTTGAAGATTTCGTTTATACAGCTTCAGATGAAGATACTTTTAAATCAGTTGGTGAACAAATGGGAATCCCTGGTGATGATTTAAGAAGATATAATAGTAATACTGTATCATTTGATTTAAAAGAAAATGATAGAATAGTTATTCCAAATAAATATCATAAACCTTATGCATTAGGTGTAGATATTTCAGAATGGCAAGGTAATATAGATTTTTCTAAATTATCAGATGCAGGAGTTAATTTTGCTATTAGTAGAGCTGGTTATACAGAAGGTACTGATAAGAAGGAATATTTAGTTGATAGTTATTTTAATCATTATTCACTTGAATTATCAAAAAAAGGTATAGCGCAAGGTGCTTACTATTATACTAAAGCATTTAATTTTGTTGAAATGGATAAAGAAGTTGAATTATTATTAAGAACTGTAGAAGGACATGATATAACATTACCTTTATATATAGATATAGAAGGAGAAACTGCTACAAGATTAGATAATGATGATACAAGAGAATTAGAATTAGATTTAATTGGATATTTTTGTAGTAGAATTAAACAAGCAGGATATACGCCAGGAATTTATATAAATAAGAAGTATAATAAATATTTAGAAAAATTTAGTGATAATGTAGCAATTTGGAATTGTGGAGGATATTATTATAATACTGAACAAAATATAGATAATATGTATTATACAAATGCATTAGATGAAAATATTACTATATATCAAAATACTGACAAAGGTAGTGGAAAAGATTTAGGAGCACAAAGTCAATATATTTGTTTAGATTATGCAGATGTAGATTTTGTAAAAACTAAAAAAATGAACTAATATGTTCATTTTTTTTTAATTATATGGTATTATTGAGTAATGGAAGTGGTTATATGAAATTACCAAATTTAAATGAAGCAAGAAAAAGATCTAGTAAAGAGATTTTAATTAAAACAAATGATTATATTGTTAATGAGAATTTAAAGGAATTAGGTAAAGGAAAAAAATACTATATTAAGACTTATGGATGTCAGATGAATGTACATGATTCTGAAAATATTAAAGCTATACTAGAGGATATGTCATTTGAAGAAACTGATGTATTTGAGGATGCTGATATTATTTTATTAAATACATGTGCTATAAGAGAGAATGCACATAATAAAGTATTTGGTTTCTTAGGAAGAGTTAAACATTTAAAACAAACTAAACCTCATATTATATGTGGTGTTTGTGGATGTATGGCTCAAGAAGAAAATGTAGTTAATGAAATAAGAGAGAAATATAGATGGGTTGATATAGTATTTGGTACTCATAATATACATAATTTACCTAATATACTTTCTACTTCTATGGAAAGAAAAGAACAAGAAATAGAAGTATTTAGTGTTGAGGGAGATATATTTGAAAATATTCCTGTAAAAAGAGATTCTAAGTATAAAGCATGGGTTAATATAATGTTTGGTTGTGATAAGTTTTGTACATATTGTATAGTTCCTTATACAAGAGGTAAACAAAGAAGTAGAGAACCAAAGTATATTATAGAAGAAGTAGAAGGTTTAGTTCGTGATGGATATAAAGAAGTAACTTTACTTGGTCAAAATGTTAATGCATATGGAAAAGACTTAAATATTAATTATACTATGAGTGATTTATTACGT
>CADBNE010000043.1 GCA_902795975.1 uncultured Erysipelotrichaceae bacterium | reverse complement strand
GATGAGTATGCTAAAATTAATGATAAATATAATAGTAGTTTATTAAGTTTAAAAGAATTAGAGCATGTTATTTCTAATCATAGAATAGATACACATGAAAATAAAAATCATTTAATGACAATAAGAAATATGACTACTAGTAAAAAAATTATATCCTTTGTGGATTCTTTATTAAATAATAATCTTGATGATGATAATAGAATAATGAAGGAGACCAGTGTTATACCATCGGGTGGTCTAAGAGGACTAGTTTATTCAAAAGTATTGTTGATGAGTAAGAAAAATGTAGATTATGAATTGGATATAAGTAATTCAGTAAGAGTAGTAGACATGTTTGATTATGATGATTACCTTATGATTGATGTGTGTAAAATTATTGGAATATTTCTAGATAATGCAATTGAAGAAGTAGATACTATAGATGATAAATTTATTGCAATAGAAATGTATAATACAGATAATAATTTAGTTATATCAATAACTAATTCTTATAATAAGGATAAAGATTTATCCAATATTTATTCGCCAGGAATTAGTACCAAAGGTGAATATCATGGATATGGTTTATCTTTAGTTAGAAAGATAGTGAGAAATAATAAAAGATTAGAAACTTATAATGAGGTAACGGAAAACGAATTTACACAAGTATTAATTGTAAAATAAAACTCTAGATAAAATATCTAGAGTTTTTAAGTTTTATTTAATTAAGCATTTTGGACATTTTGGTTCATCTAATAATATATAGAAACAACCTTGTGAATTTGTTTCACCAAATTTTTCAGCTAATCCTGATAAAAAATTAACAAGTAACATTTTCATCATTCCTTTCTAACATTTTAATATAATTTAAATAATTGTTGTATGGAAGTTTAAATAATTTATAAGTTATAGGAGAGATTAATATAGATTCAAGTAATAAACTGACTATTAAACAATTACTTATAAATTTATTTGTACATAAAGATATTAATATATATATTATAGTAATTATTGTGGAAGATATATTATAAAATTTTCTTCTTTTAATACTTACTATTGGTCTATTATAAGTATCTGCTGGACTATATTTATATATAATAATTAAAGATATTATTCCTATAATAAATTTTAGTATATAGGGAATAACAATTATTTTATTAAGTATAGGTAATCCAATGAATAAACATATAGATGAGATTAGACATATCCAGCTTTTAGACGCATGCAATCCAAAAGCAACTGACCTTATAATATTAAATATTATTAGAAAAATAAGCATTTCCTTAAATATGTCTAATATATAAGCAATACTGAATATAATAATCAATTTTGTAACTAGTATATAAATTGATTCTAATCCATATATTATTTTTTCTTCTTCTTCAATAGTTAATGCTTTATTCTCTTTTATATATTTCATTATTTTATTAATAACTTTACTTCTCATATAACTACCTCCACAATTTTGATTATAAATTTAAATAAAATATATAAATATTGTTTTGGTATGAGATATATTATTACGTGTATGAAATATAGTTAATGGGTATAAAAATATATATAAAATTGATTTGGTGAAATATATGTCGATTTTTGTCGTATGATAACTTACTAAATTATAGGTAGTGAATGCTATAATAATTTTGGGAGGGATGATTAGATGATAAGTGGTAAAGTTAAATGGTTTAATAATGACAAAGGTTATGGATTTTTAGAGGTAGAAGGGAAAGATGATATATTTGTACATTACTCAGCAATAAAGTCTAAAGGATATAGATCTTTACTTGAAGGACAATATGTAAACTTTGAACTTATTAATACAGCTAAAGGATTACAAGCTAAAAATGTTGAAGAAGTCAAAACAACTCTTGTATAAACTAATGTAGATTACTCTACATTTTTTTGTGAAGTTTTTATGAAACTTTTATTATTTTTGTAAAATATTCCATTTATATGTTATAATGAAGGTGGAAGGGAATGATAATTATGAAGTATAATATTCATGGAAAGAAAGTAGAGGTTACTGAATCAATTAAAAACTACATTGAAGAAAAAGTGGGAAAATTAGATAAATATATTGCTAACCCAGAAGAAGTAACTGCAAAAGTTGTAATTAGAATTGTAGGTAGAGAACAAATTGTCGAAGTAACTATTCCAATCCAAAAAATAGTTTTACGTTGTGAGGAACGTAACGAAGACTTATACGCAGCAATTGATAAAGTGTCTGATAAGTTAGAAAGACAAATTCGTAAGAATAAAACAAGAATGCAAAAGCGTGTAAAAAATAATGAAACTATTGGTTTTGATTTAAGCTTTGACGAGGAAAAAGAAGAACCAACAGAAACAATTGTTAAGAGAAAAGAATTAGATATGAAACCAATGAGTGAAGAAGAAGCAATGCTTCAAATGAGCTTAATAGGACATGAATTCTTTGTATTTAAGAATGTTGCTACAGATAATATAGCTGTTCTTTATGCAAGAAAAGATGGAAATTATGGTATTATAGAAACAAAATAGGCTTAAAAGCCTATTTTTCTTTAAAAAATAGTTATAATTTGGTATAATAGTATATAGTCAATGACAAAAGGAGAGTACAAATGAAACTATTCAAAAAAATATTTGATCATGAATATAAAGAATTAAAAAAATTTGAAGCTTTAGCAGAGAAAGTTGTTGCTTTAGATGAAGAATATTCAAAATTAAGCGATGAAGAATTAAGAGCTAAAACAGATGAGTTTAAGAAAAGATTAAGTGAAGGGGAAACACTTGAAGATATAAAAATTGAAGCATTCGCTACAGCAAGAGAAGCTGCATATAGAGTATTAGGAGAAAAACCATACTTTGTACAAGTAGTAGGTGGATTTGCTATACACTATGGTAATATAGCTGAAATGAAGACTGGTGAAGGTAAAACATTAACAACAGTATTACCTGCTTATTTAAATGCATTAGGAGGAGAAGGAGTACATGTTATCACAACTAATGAATACTTATCATCTCGTAATGCTGAATGGATGGGACCAGTATATGAATTATTAGGTGTATCAGTAGGTGTTAACCTAAGAGAATTAACTCCTTCAGAAAAAAGAGATGCATATAATTGTGATATTACATACTCTACAAATAATGAAATTGGTTTTGACTACTTAAGGGATAACATGGTAGTTAATGCTAATGATAGAGTTGCTCGTAAATTAAACTTCGCTATTATAGATGAGGTTGACTCAGTATTAATAGATGAAGCAAGAACACCATTAATTATTTCTGGTGGACATATGCAAACAGCAGATTTATATATACAAACTGATAAATTTGCTAAGACATTAAAAAAAGATGATGGATATATATATGATGAAGAAACTAAAGCTACAGCACTTGATGCTAAAGGTATAGCTAAAGCAGAAAAAACATTTGGTGTTAAAAATCTATTTGATATAGAAAATACTAATTTAGTACATTTTATTAACCAATCATTAAAAGCTAATTTTGCTATGCATGTAGATGTTGATTATGTAG
Source organism: uncultured Erysipelotrichaceae bacterium (assembly GCA_902795975.1). The sequence goes on along the minus strand of CADBNE010000043.1, from coordinate 180 downwards.
TTAAAGATGATAAGATTATTATCGTTGATCCATTTACTGGACGTTTAATGGAAGGACGTAGTTATTCTGATGGATTACATCAAGCTATAGAAGCTAAAGAAGGAGTTACTATTAATGAAGAAACTAAGACTTTAGCAACTATTACTTTCCAAAACTTATTCCGTATGTATAAGAAATTAT
>CADBNE010000042.1 GCA_902795975.1 uncultured Erysipelotrichaceae bacterium | reverse complement strand
GATTTACATACTGTACATTGAAGAGTTATTCTTTGTCTAGCTTCTCCTTTTTTTGCCATAGTCTTGCCCTCCTTTTTTTACGCATTAATATTATAGCAAATTATTTATAAATTTCAAAGTATTTTTTAGAAATTTTTTGAGTTATACGTTTATTTACTTGGGACATTTGTCCTAAACCCACATCTCCAGTACATACATTTGGTGTAATAATAGTAAAAGTTACTTTTGGATCATCATATGGAGCATATGCAACTAAGGTAGTTGATAATGTTTCCGTATCTACAACTCCATCACCATCAGAGTCTACAAATGATTCACTTGTACCTGTCTTTCCTGCAGGTTTATATTTACTATCTATAAAACCACGTCCTGTACCTCCGGTAAATACCATATGTAATCCTTCTTTTATTCGCTTAAAATATTTTTCATCTGCATCAACCCTATTTAACATTTCTGGCTGTTTAGAATATATTAAATTAGTTAAACCATCTTTATCTGGTTCATATACTTTTTTTAATAACATTGGCTTCATTCTTGTTCCATTATTTGCTACTGTATTAATATATTGAGATAATTGTATAGGAGTATAATTGTCATATTGTCCTATTGAATAATCTAATAATAATCCAGGTGCAGTACCATTACCTTTATACCCACTTGTTTCATTAGGTAAATCAATTCCTGTCTTTACACCTAAACCAAATTCAGCAAATATTTCTCTATATGTATCAAACGCATTAGATGAAAGAACTAAAGGTTTATCATATCTATATCTACCATTTCCAACTTTAATTGCTGTTTGAAATTGATATGTATTTGATGAATATTGTAAAGCCTGTAAATCATTTATATTTCCATATTTGCTATATGAACATTTTAAAGGAGTTGCTGCTATCTTTATACAAGCATCATTTCTTACTTCACCTATTTTTAAATTATTTGTCACATAACCTACCATATGAGATGCTGCCTTAACTGAAGAACCAGGTGTTATAGCTGAATTAATTATACCAGATGAATAATCATATATTTTATATTCACCATCTTCATCACTTATTTGTTTTCCTACCATTGCTAAAACTTCTCCTGTTTTAGGATTACTAATTATAACAAAAGCTCTATCAAAATATTCAGTATGCTTATCATTTACTCTAGTATACATTAATTCTTCTTCAACTATTTTTTCAATCTCTTTTTGTAATTCTATATCAATACTAATTACAATATCATTACCTCTAGTACCTTCTTTTAAAACAACATAATTACCTTCATCATCCATAGTATATTTTGTTTTAGCACCTCTAAGTAATGTTTCATATTGATATTCTAAATAACTAGTACCAACTCTATCGGTTAAAGAATATCCAGTTGCCAAATAAGAATCTTTTAATTCAGCAGGTACACCACTACTACTTGATGATACACTACCTAATATACTTCTAAGTGTTTTACCATATGGATAATATCTTTCCCAATCTAGTTTAGTACCAAATCCAGGAAGTTCAGATCCATTTTCAGCAATATATGCATATTCTTCATCAGTAACATCAACATTTTTAATTATTTTTTCTGAATAATAATATCCATTATTCATTAAATAATATACATAAGCTGCTTCTTTATCTATATCACCATATTCTTCTAATTCTTCTTTAGTAACACGTTCCATTTTATATTTTTCAATATCATCTAAAGTAATTTTTCTTTCATCCAATTTTTTCCATTCATCATCTTTTATTTTTTCTTTAGCACTTCTTGGATTATTTATTATCCAAAATTTTCTTAAATCATAATCATTTAATTTTTTGTATTCAATATCTAATGTTTTTGCAATCTTGTATGCCATAACTATTTCTTCAGCTTGTGATATACCAGTTTGTTTTTTATAATAGATAGTCTTAATAGCCTTATTATCAACAATAACTTTACCATTTCTATCATATATTCTTCCTCTAGCACTACTTCCACCATCTATTATAACTTGACTCAACTCTTTTAGCTTTTCTTTATAATAATCATTTTTTATTACTTGCATATAAAATAATGATAAGGCCAAACCAACAAATGAAATGACTACTACAATATATAAAATTATATATCTTCTATTTACTACAGGAGTAACATCATCTTGTGTAAATCTCTTATAGTGTTTAGAATTATTTAATTGTTTTTTCATATTACCTCCTGTAAACTTTTTTTATTTTTTTCATATAATATATTATGAAAGAAAAAATAATTAAATCATATATTAATCATTTAACAAAAGATGATATTATGTTATATGCTAAAAAGAATAATATTATTTTAAATAATAATGAATTAGACATAATTTATAACAATATCAAAAATAACTACAATGAACTAAAAAACAATCCATTATATGTATTAAATAAATATAAAAATGAACTCAATATTAATACATATAATAAATTATATGAACTATATACTATTTATTATCCAAAATTATTTGATTAGCCAAATCATCTTTAAATTTTTTACTACGTATCATATCTATCTCAATTTTATATGGAGCTAATTTTCCAATAGAAGTTTCTACATAAGGTGTTTCTAATATTTTAGGAACATCTTTTAATTTTTCATTATATATAATATTTATTAAATTATTAAATCCTATAGTTCCATAACCTATATTTTCATGTCTATCTTTTCTTGAACCTAATATATTTTTACTATCATTAATATGTAATACTTTTAACTTATCTATCCCAATTATATTATCGAACTCATTTAAAACTTCATCAAAATTATTTAAATCATAACCTGCATCATTGATATGACAAGTATCCAAGCAAACACCTATTTTATCATTATATTTTACACCATCAATAATTGTCTTTAATTGTTCAAAGGATACTCCAAGTTCAGTACCTTTTCCTGCCATAGTCTCCAAACAAATAATTACATTAGTATCTTTATCTATACATTCATTAAGTGTATTTATAATATTATTTAATCCAACATCTATACCTTGCCCAATATGACTTCCAGGATGAAGTACTAATTTATCTATACCTAACATAGATACTCTATCTATTTCTTGTTTTAAAAAACTAACATTAAAATCATGATTAGAAGCATTAGCTAAATTAATAATATATGGTGCATGAACGATTACATTGCTAATATTAATATTTTCACTTAACATTAATTTATGAGCTTCTAACGTAATATTTTTATCTATATCACATCTTTTAGTATTTTGTGGAGCTCCTGTATAAAACATAAATGTATTAGCACCATATTTTAATGTCTCTTCAACACTTCCTAGTAATTGTGTATCTTTATTAAAAGATACATGAGAGCCTATAATTAAATTCATATCATCACCGTCAACATATATTATAACAAAAGGACTAGATATAAATCTAGTCTTTGTTTAATGTACTAAACATCATTTTAAAAAATAAAATACCTATTGCTAATATAGCTACCCATAATACTGGATTACCATAATTTTTATCTAACCATGCTTCAAGTTTTTCTGACCATTCTTCTAGAGTCTTGAAAAAATCTAATACATATATACTATTCATAAAACACCTATACCTTTCTTATACTCTTATGTCCTTTCATTATTTTCTTAATTCCTATAGGATGTGGAAATGCAATTGTTAATATGGAATTTTCAACACTTACTATAACACCCTCTCCAAATGTTGTATGGATTACTTTCTCACCAGGCTTATAATTAGTATCGCTATCATTATTATTATAACTATTAATGGAGGATTTTACAAATATATTTTTAATTTCTTCTTTTTCTATATATTCATCGCCTATTTCTCCAACAAATCTACTAGTAGGATTCATGCTATCAAGACCATATAGTACTCTTCTTTTAGCACTTACTAACCATAACTTTTTCTTTGCTCTTGTAATTGCAACATAGCATAATCTTCTTTCTTCTTCTAATTCATCATCATTAGTAAGACATCTACTATGTGGAAAAATACCTTCTTCCATCCCAATAACAAAGACATATTTAAACTCTAGACCTTTAGCAGAATGTATAGTCATAAGCGTTATAACATCTTCTAAACCTTTATGTTCCTCTATATCTGCAACTAAACTTATTTCTGCTAGGAAATCACTCAATGAAATTATACCATTTCTCTCTTCGAAATTTTTTGTTATAGATTTAAATTCTTCTAAGTTTTCTAATCTAGCTTCTGCTTCTAAAGTTTCTTCACTTTCTAATTCGGCTTTTAATCCAGTTTTATTTAATACCAAATCAACTAATTCAGTTAATGATAAAGTTTCACTCTCTCTTTTCAGTTCTTCTATTAACTCTTTAAACTTTAATTCTTTACCACTATCTATAATATTATAAATACTAGTACCTAAGATAGACGCCTTAGTCGACAATTGTTCTAATGTTTTAGCACCTATACCTCTTTTTGGTGAATTAATAATTCTAGTTAAGCTAATATCATCATCACTATTGTATATAAGTTTTAAATATGCTATTAAATCTTTAATTTCTTTTCTATTATAGAAGTAAAAACTACCTATAACTTTATAAGGTAAACTTTCTCTTAACATTGCTTCTTCTATATTTCTTGATTGAGCATTTGTTCTATATAAAACAACGATATCATTTAAAGACGCACCATCTGCAATTAATTTATTGATCTCTCTTGTTACATATAAAGATTCATCTTTTTCATCTGAACTCTTATGAAAAATAATTTTATCTCCAACTTCATTATCAGTCCATAGATTTTTATCTTTTCTTTGTTTATTATTTTTTATTACATCATTAGCAGCATTTAATATTGTTTTTGTACTTCTATAATTTTGTTCAAGTAATATAATTTTTGAATTAGGATAATCTTTTTCAAAATTTAAAATATTTCTATAATTAGAACCTCTAAATGCATATATAGATTGTGATTCATCACCTACTACACAAATATTTCTATTTTTTTTACTTAACATCTTTGTTAATGTATACTGTACTTCATTAGTATCTTGATACTCATCAATTAAGATATATTTAAATCTATCTTGATACTTTTCCAATATTTCAGGATGACTATTAAATAACTCAATAGGTTTCAAAAGTAAATCATCAAAATCTAAAGAATTATTTACTTCAAGTTTTTGTTTATACTTTTCATATATTTCTATAGTTTTTTTATCAATATCACTATATGCAAACTTTTCTAAATCAATAGGTTTCATCATTTCGTTTTTAGCACTACTTATTTTATTTCTAATACTTTTAGGATTATACATTTTAGGATCTAAATTCATATCTTTTATTATTTTCTTAATAATAAGTAAAGAATCATCACTATCTAATATAGTAAATTCTTTTTTATATCCCAATAATTCATAATTATCTCTAATCAAAGATAATCCAAATGAATGGAAAGTAGAAATTTGTATTTGATATGCCATAGGCCCAAGTAAATTTACAACTCTTTCCTTCATTTCTTTTGCTGCTTTATTAGTAAAAGTAATCGCTAAAATATTTAGTGGTGCTATACCTATTTCTTCAATTAAATATGCAATTCTAGTAGTTAAAACCTTTGTTTTACCACTACCTGCTCCAGCTATTACAAGAAGAGGTCCCTCAGTAGTAGTTACCGCCTCTTGTTGTTTATCATTTAAATTTTCTATCATGAATCCTCCTCTATACTTATAACATTATAACATAAAAACTATATCATTTGACATAGTTTCTATTTTTATAATTTATATATTTTTAATATCTTTATGTTTAAACACAATAAATGATGGTACCATTAATACAAGTAGTGTAATAATACATATCATTATTGACATACCAAAGTTTATTCCACTGATTTCAGGTCTTAAATTAAATATATAATTTTTAAAATTCCAATGGAAACATATACAATATTTTACCCATGGTTTATCTATATTAACTAGTAAAGCCGCTAATATGTTTGTTCCCATATATCCTACAAAACCTGTAATAATAGATACTGCTGTATTATTTGTAATTGATGATACAGCAAAAGCTAAAGATGCTAAAATAATAAAATGTGGTAGCTTACCAATTGAAACCAATAATATATATTTAAATACATTATAATATTGAACACTATCAGTTAAACTACTGTAAACTACAATATCATTAAATAATGAATTAAATCCAAATATCAATCCACCAATAACTAATTGTAATAAAATCATTATAACCATAGCCATTAGTATACTAATTAATGTTACTATATATTTACTTAATAATATTTTAGTTCTAGAATAAGGTTTAACCAATAATAATTTTATAGTTCCCTTACTAAATTCTTGACTAATCATTGGACCTGCTATTAAGAATATAAATATAACTATCATTAATAAATAATTTTCATAAAATTCTTTAAATACTGTATTCATATCAATAGCATTATATTGTTCAATATGTTCAACATTATATTTATGATTAAAATATTCCTCTCTTTGCATATAATATGATTCTTTTTCTTCTTCAGATGCTCTACCTAAATTACTACCTTCATATCCAAGTAGTATCTCTCTAGATTCTTGATAATCTTTTAATTCAACATATTTTAATTCATCAACATATGAAATATTTTTTTCCAACTGAATATTTAAAGTATCTAATTCTATCTCATATAGTTTTTTATTCTTCTCTAAATCCTTAACTGAATAATTGTCTAAATCATTAATATTATCAATTATATTCATTTTACCAACAATATCATTTTTATTTTCGTCTGTTCCATTTTTTTCAGTTAAAGTTCTAGCTTTTATTGCATCATCCAAAATCTTAATCTTATTTTCTAATATTTTTTTTTGTTCCTTGGCAATATCTTTCCAATCAGAACTTTTTAATTTTTCTGTTAAATTCACTAAATTTACTTTAGCTAAATCATATTCTTCCTTTGTACCTTCATTGGCTATTTCATAATTATTAATAGTCATCAATAATATTTCTAAATCTGTATTAGTATCTAAATATTGTTCTTGCCATGATTTTTTTCCAAATTGATTTTTATATTGAAGAATATCATATTTAGTTTTTGCATCTATATAATCATTTCTTATGAGTAAATCACTCTTATTTTTTTCATAAGATTCCTTGGCATACTTATAATCTTCTTCAACATTTTCATAACGTTGATCAATAACATTATTTATATCATTAAACATAACTTTGTATAAAACATTAGTTAATAATGTGTATCCAGCCATTATAATTAATAAAATAATAAAACCTTTTTTCTTTACTACTTTAATCATTTCATTTATTATTAGATTAATCAATTTTATTACCTCCAGTCTTTGATAAGAAAGCCTCCTCTAAGCTAGCTTTAAATTCTGTAACTTGATAAATAGAATAACCACCATTAACAAGTTTTCTTACTATATCCGGAATATCTTCTCTATTAGTTTTAATTCTAAACATATTATCATTCAATATTTCTATTTGCATATCTATTGTATCTGTTATTTTTTGTAATTTATCTACTTCAAAAATAAATAATGAATCAGATACTTGTTTTTTTAACTCATTTATATCTTCACTATCAATTACCTTACCATTTTGAATTATACAAACTTTATTACAAAAACTTTCAAGTTCAAATAGATTATGACTAGAAATTAAAATTCCCATATGCTCTTCTTTTGATAATTTTACTAATAAATTTCTTAATTCTTTTATTCCTTCTGGGTCAAGTCCATTAGTAGGTTCGTCCAAAATTAAAACATTAGGCTTATGTAAAATTGATGCAGCAATGCCAAGTCTTTGCCTCATACCTAAAGAATATTTACTTACTTTATCATCAATCCTATTACCCAAGCCAGAAATTTTAATTACTTCTTCAACTCTTTCTTTTGTAACTCCTTTATATAAACGTGCTATCATATTTAGATTTTGTCTTCCAGTTAAATACATATATACATCTGGATTTTCTACAATAGCACCTACTCCCTTAATAGCATCTACAAATTCTTTTTCTATATCAAATCCGTTAATTAAAACACTACCAGATGTAATACTTTGTAAACCTAGTATCAATTTTATAGTAGTAGTCTTACCTGCACCATTTGGTCCAATAAATCCAAGTATATCTCCTTCATATAATTCTAAACATACGTCATGTAATACTTCCTTTTTACCAAAAGTTTTTGTAAGATTTTTACACTCTAAAATCTTCTTGCTTTCCACTATTCTCACTCCTTTTATATATCTATTTTAACACAAAAAAATCTTAAATGAATACAATAATAAAGAAAGGAGTAAATATGAAAAAAATAATACCTATTTTTGTAATAATTGCTTTTTTATCAACATTTATTTTAATTATTAAAAATAATAAAAGTAAAAATAAAGAAGATGTTAAATTAACAAAGATAAAAGTAGCTGAAGTTACTCATAGTATTTTCTATACACCAATGTATATTGCTGACGCTAAAGGATACTTTAAGGATAATGGTTTAGATGTTGACATTATATTAACAAGTGGAGCTGATAAAGTAGCTGCTGCTGTTATATCTAAAGATGTTCAAATAGGATTCTGTGGAAGTGAACAAACAGTATATATTTATAATAGAGGTGCAAAAGATTATTTAATTAACTTTGCTGGATTAACAAAAAAAGATGGTAGTTTTATTATTTCCAGAGAAAAAGATGAAAATTTTGATATAAATAAATTAAATAATAAAACAATTTTAGGCGGTAGAAATGCAGGAATGCCTGCTATGACACTTAATTACACTTTACATAAAAATGGTATAAATGCTAAAGTTGATACAAGTGTTGATTTTGCAAATCTTGCTGGTGCATTTATTGGTGGAAACGGTGACTATGTAACATTATTTGAACCAAATGGTCTTGCACTTGAAAAAGAAAATAAAGGATATGTAGTAAAGTCTGTTGGAGAAATTGGAGGAGAAGTACCTTATACATCATTTAATGCTTTAAAAAGTTATATAGATAATAATCCAGAAGTAATAAAATCATTTAGAAAATCAATTAATCAAGGTATAGAGTATACAAAAAATCATAGTGAAGATGAAATAGCGTCTCTATTATTAGATTACTTTCCAGATACTAGCTACAATGATATAAAAAAAGTTGTTAAACGATATAAAGAAATAGATTCTTGGTATGATTCAACAACTATCTCAAAAGACGGGTTCGAACATATGCAAGATATTATAGAGTACAATGGATTTTTAGACAAAAGAGTAGATTATAATATTTTAGTAAAAAATAATTAAATGAATAAAGTATTAGAAATAAAAAATATATCTAAAAAATATTACACGTTGAATGAAGAAATAGAAGCAATAAATAATATTTCTTTAGATGTATATGAAGAAGACTTTATAGCTATAATAGGTCCTAGCGGATGTGGAAAATCTACTCTTCTATCCATATTAAATAAACAAGAAAAAAATACAGGTGGAAATATATATTATTATAATAAATCTATAGGTTACATGTTACAAGAGGATTGTCTTTTTGAATGGCTGAATATATTAGATAACTGTTTACTTGGTTTAAAAATTAAAAAAAATTTAACTAAAGAAAATAAGCAATACGTTCTTTATCTGCTAGAAAAATATGGACTAAAAGATTTTATATACCAATACCCTAAATCACTTTCAGGAGGTATGAGACAAAGAGTTGCTTTAATAAGAACACTAGCATTAAAACCTGATATATTATTAATGGATGAACCATTTAGTGCACTAGATTCAAAAACGAGATTAAATATTTCAAATGATGTATATAAAATATTAAAACAAGAAAAGAAAACATTAATATTAGTTACACATAGTATTTCAGAAGCATTGTTAATGTGTAATAGAATAATATTATTATCAAATAGGCCATCAAAAATAAAAAAAGAATATAATATTATATATAAAACAAATAATCAATTAGAAAAAAATTATACAAAAGAATTTAACTATTATTATAATTTAATTAGTAAGGATATGAATTATGAATAAAATTAAAAATACAAAGAGAAATATATTTTTTATTCAAATATTAATCTTTTTTTCTATATTATTAATATGGCAAATAATTACTGATTTAAAAATAATAGATTCTTTTATTATTTCATCACCTAAAAAAATACTTTTCACAATTTTTAATTTATATAAAAAAAATAATTTAATTATTAATATAAATACTACATTATATGAATTACTATTAAGCTTTTCAATAAGTATGATGTTAGCAATTATTGTTGCAAGCATATTATGGTTTTTTCCAAAAATAGCTAAAATTTTAGAGCCATATCTTACTTTAATCAATAGCTTACCAAAAGTAGCACTAGGACCTATC
>CADBNE010000041.1 GCA_902795975.1 uncultured Erysipelotrichaceae bacterium | reverse complement strand
GGTGTTGACGTTAGAGAATATATGCCATATGAAACTCTTGTTATGGATTTAATGCAACCATTAGTTGCTACAAATAACGAAAATACATTTGATATCGAAGTTAAAGTTAATGGTGGAGGATTCTCTGGACAAACTGGTGCTATCAGATTAGGTATCACAAGAGCTTTATTACAATATGATGAAGCTAATGAAGATAACGATGATAGCTACAGAAAAACTCTTAAGAGAGCTGGATTTGTTACTAGAGATTCTAGAGCTAAAGAACGTAAAAAACCAGGTCTTAAAGCTGCTCGTAGAGCTCCACAATTCTCAAAGAGATAGGATATATTTATTTAGATTGTTCGGAAAGCCCTTATGGGCTTTTTTTGTGTATTAAATTTACAATAACACTTTGTGCTTCTATGATATAATTAGTTATAGGAAGTGATGATATGAATGAATTTAGAAGATGGAAGTTATGAAATAGGTAATATTTGTATTATTCCTGAGTATCAAGGAAGAGGTATAGGAACACAAGTATTAAAAGATATAATAGAATTACATAAAAATCAAGATTTACATATTCAATATTTTAAACAAAATCCAGTAGGAAAATTATATGAAAAATTGGGATTCGTTCCAGACGGAGAAACCGAATTTCATTATCAAATGATAAAACCAAAACAAAAAGAATTTAAGAAATAATTTTTGTGATATAATAGTAACCAATTATATTGTTGAAATGAGATGAATATATGATTATAATTAATGAGTTTATATGGAGAAAAGATCATACTGCCTTTCATATAACAAATACTGATTCAATGATGAGTATTTGTACAAAAGGTTTACGACCATTATGTGGAGAGAGAAGTAAATTAGTTGAAGACAATGTAAAAGGTATATATTTCTTTGATTATTTAGGTAGTGTTTCCAATTGGATAGATGCTTTATATAATGATAGAGATATATATGAGTTAGAATTGTTACGATTTAATTTAAAAAATAGAAAGTGGATTAAAAAGAATTGTGATGAATTTTATTTACCTAATAAAATTCTTCCAAAAGGTATAGAATATTTAAGAATATATGATACTGAACAAAATGTATATTTACCATTAAACTTTATTGACTATATAGATGAAAAAAGAATATTAGTGTGGAATAGTTTAGATGAATATAAACCATTAGTAAAAGTAAAAAGCATTAATCATAAATAAATGAAAGTTAAGATAAAAAAGTCCAATTAATTGGATTTTTTTTATAATTTGATTATTAATATATATTATTGTATAATACACACTATGTATAAAAGTGGGGGTTTATATGGAATTTAAAAATATATTCAATTTGGACAAAATGCTATTTAATCCATTAGTATTCTATGATGGAGAATGGATGTTAGATAGTAATTACGAATTAACAGCTGATAAAAATATTTTAATAGAGAATTCTAAAGTAGTTAAAGGTAAAAACTTATATCTTAAATACTTAGAAGAAGAATTTTATTTACCTTTAATGCAAATATTTAACTCAAATTCAATGTCACATTCTTTCTTTCCAAAGATAATATTTGAAGTAGATGAAGAAAATAAAAAAAGAACAGTTAGATTTAATTATTCTATATATTTATTTCAAGTTGCTTCAGGATTAGAATTAGCAGATACTAAAGGTTATTCATCAGTTCTTCAAAGATATGCACGTGAAATGAAAGAGGATTCTTCAAAAGAAGAAATGATGGCTTTTACTAAAGAGTTATTAAGAGAAGAAATGAAAGCATTTAGAGATATTTTAAATAATGGTATTAAATCTAAATATTATACTAAAGCATATCAGTTTTACTTAAATCATTCAGAATTATTTAAAAAACAAAATTTACATTATTCATTTGAACAATTTATTCAAACTAAATTAGATACTTTAGTTAAATTAAATGTTAGATCACAAGATGTATTAGATTTTTATAGAAAAAGAATTAATACAGATAAATTAATTGAAGCATTTGATTATGACAGATTATCTTTAATAGGTGCATATTGTGCTTTATTACAATGTGATATTACTGTGGAGAATACAGGAAAGTTGGATAACTCTATATTATATATTAAACAATATTTAGATAGTGTAAATAAGTATAAAGAATATAATGCTAATTATAATCCATCAATTACTATATTTGATGAAAATAATAGAAAATGTAAATGTCATATACATGATATTGAAAAGAGATATTATACTCTTTTAGCAGAACATCCTGATTTTGAGTTTTATAGCGTAGAAGATGAAGAAATAGATGAATTATTTAGTAGATTTAATATGACCAAGAAGGAAGATTTTGATTTAACTAATCCAGATGATTGTGCTTTATTGGAAAAACTATATGAAAAGATGAAACTTCAAAAACAATTAGCTGCATCTTGGAAATTTATTCCTGCTGGAAGTAGAGAAACTACAGAAGAAGTAGAAGAAACTAAAAGAAATAAAAACTCATATGGAATAGATAATGATGAATTAACTAGAAGAATGATAATTGGTAAACAATTTATTGAAACTAATTCAGGAGTTAAATATTTATATGTATTACATGGTATAAATACTTTTGCAGGTTATATAGGGTATATATATCCAAATGGTGCAGTTGTATTTGAAAAATATTATGAAAACGATAAAACATATAGAATAGCAAAAGGAAGTGCTACATACGTAATGGGTATATATAATTTCCTTGAACTATCTAAATTATCTAAAACAGATATAATTAAGAAATTACATAATGATCCTACATTAAATGTAAAAAGAATATTCCATAGAGAAGATATGGAAAAATGGAAAAGAGAATTAATGCAGGCAATTATTGGTAGTGATTATACAGAAGAAATTGTAGATTATATTGAATCATTAACTAATACAAAAGAATTAGTTAATGATAAGAATAAGGGGTTAAAGTAATGAAGAAATTTAGTGATTATTTTAAATTAGAAAATTCTATTAGAATATTATCTGAATTTAATATTGTAGTAGGTGGATATTATTTTGGTGAAGATAATTATTTTAAATATAATTTTTCTAATGGTAAACAAAAACAAAAATATGATAAATTTTTAAGTAAAAACTATAATTCATATTTTAAACAATATAGAGAATTAAAAGGTTATTATGAAAATCCAGTAATTAGATTAGTATATCAAGATAATACTTTATCTATCGTTTTTGATTATGTATCATTTATGGTGGAAATAATAAATGATTTAAATTTAATAACTGATGAAGAAAAGAAAGAGTATTTATTTAGAAGTGCTATATACGACCCAGAAGAATTTGCTAATAATATTCGTTATTTTCTAAATACTGAATCATCAAGATATAGAACTATGTTAGCATTCGAACAAGAAAATATAATACCTGTTGGAGTACCTGGAAAAGGTGGATTAGTAAGTGAATATGAAAGGAAAATTAATAATATTAGAGCAATGGTAAAGAATACATTACCATGTTTTATGGAATTAATAGATGTAAGAGAGTTCCTAGATTGCTTTGACTATGATAAATTGTGTTTAATAGTAGGTCGAAGCTTATTATTAGAGGAAGAAGGAGCTTATCAATATCAAGGTAAGCTATGTAAACAATTACATGTATTAAGTCATTATATTAATTGTGTAGAAAAATATTCAAAAGAAAATAATATAAATTATAATCCTAAAATAGTAATAGATAAAAAAGGTACTACATATAACTTTAATGATTTAAAAAGAGAGTATAATGAATTGGTAAAAAATGACCCTACATATTCAGAAGATTTCTTTGAGGATATTTTAGCTGATGAAGCATTCCCATGGGAGATTCTATCTTCGGGAAATAAAATAATAGATGATGATAAAAGGGAACAAAATATTTCCCAAAATAAAAATAGTCAAAATAGTGTAAAACAAGAAGAAGTATATGAAGCAAGAAAAACAAGGGTTATTGAAGGATTTAATTACCTAATTAATCTTGATCCTGAAAGAACTTTTAAAGGATTAGGTAAGTTTGAAGGCTATATAGGATTTGAATATAAAAATGGTATTGTAGTATTTGAAAAGGTATATGATGATTTGGGAAATATTTCGTTACACAATGCTACATACGTTATGAATAAATATAATTTTAAAAGATTAAGTAAATTTTCTAAATCTCAAATAATGTTTATTTTAAAACAATCTAAGAAAGGTATTAAAAGAATATATCATACTGAAAATATGAAAAGCTGGAAATCAAGTATAGACATGTTAATTAATAATAGTGATTATACTCCAGAAGATTATGATTATATAGATGAGTTAATAGCATTAAGAAAAAAAGAAAATGAAACAGTAAAAAAAATTAAGAAATAGATTTATTTCTTAATTTTTTATATAATAATAGTGGTGATATAAAATGTTTTTTAAATCAAAAAAAGAAGAAGAAATAATTAGCTATGAAGAACATGATTTACAATATTGGGAAGAAGATTCATATTTAATAGTTCCATATGTAGGAGAAGAATTAACTAAAGAAAAAATAATTGAAAATTTATCTAAACTAAATAGCTTTAAAATTATAGGTTATGCAGAACCAGCTTATAATAAACCAGGTAGAATAGTTTTTAATTATAACTCAAAAGATTATGAAATCTCTTATATGTTAGATAGTTTTAAATTTCCTGAACCATTTTTTTATCAAATGAAAAATTTTACAGATGAAGAAAATAATTTAATAAAAAAATGTGATAAACAAATTACATTATTTATGGAAATAAAAGATAACATTAAAGAGAAATATCAAGTACAAATTAAGATTGCTACAAACATTGTAGATAAAATATATGGAATATTAGATGAAAGTGCTGAAAAAGCAATACCACCTAAATTAGCTTATATGTTATCAAACTCTAAAACTCTTCCTGGTGCTGATGATATGTATTCAATACAAGCAATAGTAGATAATGAAAATAATAAGATATGGTTACATACACATGGATTACTTAGATATGGTATACCTGAATTAGAAATATTAGAATCTAATTTAGAAAATTATAATTCACATTATAATGTTATTTCTTCTTTAGCAGATACTTTAATTAATAAAGGAATAAAAGAGGATAATAAATATTTTATAGGATATGTAAATGATAAAACACCTTTAATAGTATCATTAATACCTTGGTTTGAAGGTTTAAAAAAATATAATGATATTGATTTAGGTGGACCAAAAGATAGAATGGTAGAACATAATAGCAAGTATAGTATTATTTTTACATATGATAGTGAAGAAGATTTAGAAAATGATAAATATTCATTTATGAGTATATATGATGGATTATGGGAAGATGAACCAGTATTTCTTTTTACTACTGAGGAAACAAAAAGAATGAGTGAACTAGCTCAAGAAAAATTTTATTTAGTAAGAAAATATTTTAATGAAGATGATAGTAATATAATAATTAAAATAGGTGTTAAAACAGATAATGATTCTTCAGAACATATGTGGTTTGAATTATTAGAATTAAATGATGATAATACTTTTAAAGCTAAACTTATATCTACACCATATAATGTATCTTCTATGAAAGAAGGAGATACAGGAACATATTCTGTTAATGATATAACTGATTGGATTATATATGTTAATGATACAGGATATAGTCCAGATAGATCATATTTAATAGATGGAGAATAGTATGAAAGAATATTTATTAAATATATTAGATAGTGAAAAAAGTATAGTAGAAGAATTACTTAGAATAGATAATAGAATACAATTTACTGATTATACATATGAATATATATATAATAAAATATATAATTTTAATAAGTTTGATAATAAATTAAATGATAAATATATAGTAATTACAGATGGAGAAATTGATACTATATTATATATATTATTTAATTATATAGATAATACAATAGTTTTAAATATTAATCATAAAACTATTGGACTATATAAATGGTTAATTAGTAGAATAAATGAGTATTATAATAAAAATATTATATTAGATATTAATAATAACTATGAATTATATGATAAATATGATAATATCTTAATTGCGGGTTTTATTGAATTTGTAGAAGGAACTAGTCTTCTATATGAAAATAAAAATATAGTAAAAATAGAAATATAGTAAAAATAGAAATATAAGATTAGAGGTTATATATGTTAAGAGTAAGTAATGAGTGGAAAGATTATGAATGCATAGATGCAGGAGATGGAGAAAAACTAGAAAGATGGAAAAATGTAATACTTAGAAGACCAGATCCTCAAGCTATGTGGTTATGTGATATGAATGATAATTTATGGAATAAACCAGATGGACATTATTTTAGAAGTAATAAAGGTGGAGGACACTGGGAATTTAATAAAAAATTAGATGACTATTGGACTGTATCATATAAAGAATTAACATTTAAAGTTAGCCCAACAGATTTTAAACATACTGGATTATTTCCAGAACAAGCTACTAATTGGGATTTTATGATGGATAAAATAAGAAAGGCTAATAGACCAATTAAAGTACTTAATTTATTTGCATACACAGGAGGTGCTACTATGGCATGTGCAGCAGCAGGAGCAGAAGAAGTAGTACATGTTGATGCATCAAAAGGTATGACAGAATGGGCTAAAGAAAATATGCATTTAAGTAAATTAGATGATAAATATATTAGATTTATAGTAGATGATTGTTTAAAATTTGTTGAAAGAGAAGCAAGACGTGGAAGAAAATATGATGCTATTATAATGGATCCTCCAAGCTATGGTAGAGGACCTAATGGAGAAGTATGGAAATTTGAACATAATCTAGATAAATTAATTAAAGCATGTATGAATATATTAAGTGATAAACCATTATTTTTCTTAATTAATTCATATACTACAGGTATATCTAGTACAGTACTATATAATATATTAAAGACTAGTATGAATAAATATGATGGTAGTATAGATGCAGGAGAAATAGGATTATCAATTACTAAGAATGATTTAGTATTACCATGTGGTATATATGGAAGATGGCAAAGTAATGAATAATATATTATATGAAGATAATCATATTATAGTTGTAGAAAAGAAAATAAATGTTCCTGTACAAGAAGATGAAAGTAAAGATAAGGATTTATTAACTATAATAAAAGAATATTTAAAAGAAAAATATAATAAACCAGGTAATGTGTATCTAGGACTTGTACATAGATTAGATAGACCTGTAGGTGGAGTAATGGTATTTGCTAAAACTAGTAAAGCTGCTTCTAGATTAAGTGAACAGGTAAGAACTCATAAAATATCAAAGAAGTATTATGCTGTAGTAGAGGGTAATTTACCTAAAGAAGGTATATTGAAAGATAAGCTACTTAAAGATACTAAAAATAATATAGTTAGAGTAGATAGTAAAGGTAAGGATGCAGAACTATCATATAAACTAATTAGTAAAAAAGATAATTTAAATTTAGTAGATATAGATTTAAAAACAGGTAGATCCCATCAAATAAGAGTACAATTTTCAAGTAGAAACAATCCATTATATGGAGATCAAAAATATAATAAGAGTGCTAAAGTAGGAGAACAAATAGCACTATTCTCATACTCTTTATCTTTTTATCATCCTACTACTAAAGAGTTAATGACATTTAATTTAGATTTACCAGATAGACATCCATTTAAAATATTTAAATAACTTAACACTTTTGTGTTAAGTTTTTATTTTTTTTTTTATAATTATATATTTTTTTTTACTATTATTGTGATATTCTATAATAAAGAGAGGTAGATATATGAATTTTTCAGTAGGAAATGATAATCATATTACCACTATTTCAAGTAATCCAGATGGAATTAAGATTACATCTAATTCGACTTTAACAATTGTATTTGGTATAGTTTTGC
Source organism: uncultured Erysipelotrichaceae bacterium (assembly GCA_902795975.1). The sequence continues at coordinate 40,269 of CADBNE010000041.1, read as the reverse complement.
TTTTTACAGGATTAGGATTATGGGGTAAAGCTTTTTTAGGATATAAAAAATATGAAAAAGCTCATAAAGATTATGTAAAAATAGAAGCAGAAGTAGTATCATATGATACTAATGAAAAAGGTCAAAAAGCAGAAATAGTTGAATATGAAGTAAATGGTAAAAAATATACTGTAACAGCATCATATTATTTTGATGATCCAGATAAAATAGGTGAAAAGGAAACTATTATATATAATAGTAAAAATCCTAGTGAAGCAGAATTTGATGCATTACACATAGACCTTTTAGGAATACTTGCAGGTATAGTATGCTTTATAGTTGGTATAGTATTTAGTATTAAAGGATTATTAAAAAGAAAAAAAGAATCAATGATAAATAATAGATTTTAATTAATTCTATTATTTTTTTTTATTCATATATATTAATAGGTGGAATAATGCGTAAGTTAATAAGTTATTACTTTTTATTATTAATAAGTATATGTACATTTAGTTATATTAAAGTAAATAGTTATTCTTATTCACTTAAGGGAAAAACAATATATTTAGACCCAGGACACGGTGGAGTCGATAATGGAACATCGTATAAAGAAATATTAGAAGATGAATTAAATTTAGAAATATGTTATGAATTAAAAAGTAAGTTAGAAAATAGGGGAGCAATTGTATATATGACTAGATATGATGATTATGATTTAAGCAATAATGATGTATCTTTTAGAAAGAAAAGTGATTTATATAATAGAGCTAAAATAATTAATGATAGTAATTCAGATATGTATATATCTATTCATTTAAATTATATTGATTCTAGTAAATGGAGTGGTGTGCAAGTATTTTATGATGATATAAATAGTAATAATGAAATAATAGCTAAGAATATACAAGATAAATATAATAATGGAAGAAAGAGTATGAAAATAAATAATGGATATATGTATAGATTAATAACTATTCCTGGTGTATTAGTAGAATTAGGATTTTTATCAAATAGTAAAGATAGAGCTATATTACTTAATGATAGAAAAAGGAGTAATATGATAGATAAGTTAGTTGATGGAATAATTGAATATTATAAGTAATAATATATGTAAAGTAGTTGATTAATACATATTATTTTGTTAGTATTTGTGATAAAATTATACTAGGTGATACTATGAACAGTAGTAAAGTGTTTAAAACCTTAGATGAACAAGTAGAAATACTTAAGAATAAAGGGTTAGTTGTAAATGATGTAGAATTTGCTAAAGATATATTGTTACGTGAAAACTATTTCTTTATAAGTGGATATAGACATTTATTTATGCAAAATTCAAAAGATAGTAAGTTTATTAATGGTGCTACTTTTGAAGAATTATATGCTATGTTTACTTTTGATAGAAATATGAGAAATATACTATTTAAGCATATATTGATTGTTGAAAATAATATAAAATCATTGATAAGTTATGAATTATCTAAGAAATATGGTTTTAAAGAAAAAGATTATTTAAATGTTGATAATTTTACACAAAATCCTATGAAAATTAGACAAGTACATGATATATTAGACAAAATGAGAAGACAAATACGTGTAAATGGAAAACAACATACTGCTACATTACACTATTTAAGTAATTATGGATATATACCATTATGGATATTGGTTAAAGTATTATCATTTGGTATAGTATCAGAATTGTATACTATATTAAAAGATGAAGATATGAATTCTATTAGTAATTTCTATGGTATTGATTCAGCATCTTTATCAATATATTTATCAGTATTATCTAATTATAGAAATTTATGTGCACATGAAGATATACTTTATGAACATAGAACTCAAAGAAGTATTCCAGATACTAAATATCATTATCAATTAGATATACCTAAAGTAGATGATGAATATATATGGGGTAAAAATGATTTATATTCTGTAGTTATTATATTAAAAATGATGTTAACAGATAAAGAATTTAGAGAGTTTGTAAATGAAATTTCTTATGAAGTTGATTGCTTAGAAAATAGAATTAAAGTTATTAATAAAGATATTATTTTAAGTAAAATAGGTTTTCCAAGTAATTGGAGAGAAATTATAAATATTGATTAGGGGCTGATTTTATTAAATATATTAATTATTTATTATCTATTATATTAATTGTAGTAATAATAAATAGTAGTAATAAAAATAATAAATATGAGCATGTTGTAAAAAATATAAATATAGTTGAAGAAGATAGTATTAAACCTTCAATAGATAAGATATATGATTCTGTACTAGTTATAGAATCATATTTTATTAATGGTACATCTAGTACAGGAAGTGGATTTATATATAAAAAAGATGATAGATATGGTTATATATTAACTAATTATCATGTAGTAAAAGAATCAGATAGTGTTAGAATAATAAATAGTAATTTAGAAGAATATAGTGCTAAAGTATTAGGTTATGATGAATTAACAGATTTAGCTATATTAGGAATAGATTCAAAATATGTAAAAAGTATAGCTAAACTATCTAGTTCTTCATATAATATAGGTGATACAGTATTTACTATAGGTTCACCACAAGGTAAAAGATTTATTGGAACTGTTACAAAGGGTATTATATCTGGTTTAAATAGAGAAATGACAGTAGTAGTAAATGATAAGGAATATATAATTAATGTAATACAAACAGATGCACCAATTAATCCAGGTAATAGTGGAGGACCATTAGTAAATATAAATGGAGAAGTAATAGGTATTAATTCATTAAAAATAGTTACAGATGAAGTAGAGGGTATGGGTTTTGCTCTTCCTATAGAAGAAGCAATGCTATATACTGATAAATTAGAAAAAGGAATGAGTATAACAAGACCATATTTAGGTATAGAATTAAAGAATATTAATAATAATATAGTTATATCTAGTATTAAGATGGATGCTATAGAAACTGATTTAAAAGTAAACGATATTATAGTTAGTATAGATAATATAGAAGTATGTGATACTATGCACTTTAGATATCAATTATATAAGCATAATATAGGTGATAAGATAGATATAGAATACATTAGAAATAATAAGAAATATAAGACTAAAATAGTATTGAAAAAAAGAACATAATGTTCTTTTTTTTAAATTTTAAAAAATTGTAAAATATGATATACTAATAGTGCAAGAAGAGGTGTGTTATGAAGGTTTTAATGATTATTCCTGCATACAATGAAGAGAAGAGTATAGTTAACACTGTTAAATCTTTAGAAGCATTTAAATCAGATAGACATACATTAGATTATATAATCATAAATGATGGTTCGAAAGATAATACTAGAGAAGTATGTATAAATAACAATTTAAATTTTGTAGACCTACCTATGAATTTAGGAATAGGTGGTGCTGTTCAGACAGGATATAAATATGCATTAGTAAATAATTATGACATTGCTATTCAATTTGATGGTGATGGACAACATGATGCAAATTATATTATTAATTTAGTAGAAGAAATAGAAAATGGTTACGATATAGTAATTGGATCAAGATTTGTAAAAGAATTAAGTGAATTTAAATCTACTAGAGTAAGAAGAATTGGTATAAATTTTTTATCTAGATTAATAAAAATTTGTTCAGGTAAAAGAGTATATGACCCTACTAGTGGATTTAGAGCAGCAAATAGAAAAGTAATAGAAGAATTTGCAAATGATTATCCAATAGATTACCCAGAACCAGATACTATTGTTTCTATTATAAAAAAAGGATATAAAGTATCTGAAATACCTGTAAAGATGAATGAGAGAAAAGAAGGTACATCTTCTTTAACAACTAATATATTTAAACCAGTATATTATATGATAAAAGTTAGTTTAGCAATTATTATTACAGCTATGTCAACAAAAAGAGGTGGTAAACGTGCCTAAGAGTTTATCTATATTTTTATTAATTATATGTTTCATCTTTTTATTAGTAATTATAAAAATGGTTCGTAAAAAAGAAATGCAATTTAAACAAGCATTATTATGGTTTATATTAGATGTAGTATTAACATTATCTATAGTATTTGTTGATAAATTAAGATTTTTATCAGATTTTATAGGTATTGAAAAAATATCTAATATGATATTCTTATTTGGATTTTTAGTAGTATTATTTATCTGTATATTACTTACAGCAGTAGTATCAGAATTAAAAAATAAAACAATAATACTTACTCAAAAATTAGGTATATTAGATAATAAAGTAAGGAGTTTAGAAAATGAAAAAGATAATAAGCAAATATAAAGTATTTATTAAATACATGATATTTGCTGGAATATCTTTTTTATTAGATTTAACCTTATTTCATGTATTTAAGTTTTTATTAAAAGATGTATTTTTAACTGTTGGAACATTAACATTAGTTTCTACATATGTAGCACGTGCTTTATCATCTTTATTTAATTATATTGTTAATAGAAATTCAGTATTTAAAAGAGATGATGGTACTAAAGCAAGTAAAAAAACTATATTTGAATATTATGCATTAGTAGTTATACAAGCTACTATATCAGGTTTAGTAGTAGGTACATTAACTAAATATATAAATATTGATTCTACTTTAATAAAAGTACCTGTAGAATGTGTAATATTCTTAGTAAACTTCTTTGTACAAAGATATTATATATTTAATGAAAATAGAAAAAAATTAATACCAAATGAAAATATTAGAGCAGTATTATTTGGTATTGCTACAGCATTTTCTATGTTAGTAGTATTAGATAGAAAGAGAATAGTATTAGTAAATGCTAAATATAATAATTCAATAGCTTTATTATTTTTATCAATTTTCTTAATTAAATTTTATAAAAAATATAATAATAAATATAAGAAAAATACCATTTTTACTATTTTAGCAATGATATTTAGTATATTAATGGTATTTGGATATAGTTATAGACAAGTAGGTAGTGCTTACTTTGTATTTGGAAATATAGGCTTTATGGCTATATCAGTATTAAAATTTATATGTTATACAGTATTATTTAAATTAAGTATAAATATAGTATATGATAAGATATGTAATTATGAAGTAAAAGAGATAGTTAAAAAGAGTAAATTAGTTGATTTATTTAATAAACATCCATTTATATTTAGTTTTGTTACTATATTAATTTGTTTTTTACCATATTATATAGCTTTTTATCCAGCTATAATGGGATTTGACCCAGCTAATCAGATAAAAGAGATAATGGGTATACATAATAGATATTGGGATAGTGTTATAATGATTGATCCTAATGTAACAATAACTAATTTTAATCCAGTATTACATACATTATTATTAGGTGGATGTTTTAAATTAGGATATTCTATAGGAAATGTTAACTTTGGTTTATTCCTATATGTAGTAATTCAATCTATAATATATTTATCCGTATTAGCATATTCTATTTCTTATATGAAGAAACAAGGAGTATCTAATAAATTATTATTTATAGTATTAGCTATGTATTCTTTAATACCAGTATTCCCATTTTATGCATTATCAACTAATAAAGATACAATATTCTGTTCATTTGTATTATTATATTGTATTAAATTATATGATTTGATTGCTAATAAACAAAGTATTAAGAATTATGTAATATTCTTCTTTGTAATGGTTATGGTATGTTTAACAAGAAATAATGGTATATATACTATAGTATTATCTTTACCTTTTGCACTAATATGGTTAAAAGGAAAAAGAAAGGCTATATTAGCATCTTTATTATTAGTCACATCATTTTATGTATGTTATAACAAGGTAATATTACCAGCATGTAAAATAAGTAATACAAGTACAAGGGAAATGTTATCATTACCATTTCAACAAACAGCTAGATTAGCAAAATATCATCCTGAAAGTTTCAGTGAAGAAGATAAAGAAATAATTAATAATATATTACCTTTTGATACTTTAGCTAGTAAATATAATTCACAATTATCAGACCCAGTAAAGAATCAATATGATATATATACTACTAAGGAAGATTTATATAAATATTTTGGTGTATGGGCTAAAGGATTAACTAAACATCCTGATGTATATATTGATTCAACTGTAAGTAATGTATATGGATATTTTTATCCTAATACAGATAGTTGGTATTTATATTATAAATATAATGTTAAATTAAAAGAGGCAGGATTTGATTATCATTATGTTACTCCAAAAGTAGTAAGGGGTCCATTTGTAGCATATGGTGTTGCATATCCATATATTCCTATATTTGGATTATTCGTTAATATTGGATTTGTAGGATGGATATATTTCTTCTTATTTGCTGCTTTATTAGTAAAAAAAGCATATAAATATATTCCATTTGTATTACCTGCAATAACATTTATATTAGTTTGTATAGCAGGACCAGCAAATACATATTTTAGATATGCATTACCTTATATAATACCTTTACCTATGACATTGTGTTTATTATATTATGTATTTCATAAAAAAGAATCTATAAATTAATTATAGATTTTTTTTGTTTATTATGTATAAATGACGCAAAGATACTTGAAAAATTTACTTATTATTGATAAACTAATTGTATAGTAAGAATAATAAGAGGTATGCTTATGAATAATGAATTTAATGGTAATAATAATGGTATTGATAATGGTTCACTAGATATTTTTAATGGTGGAGTAGGAAGTACAGTTAATAATGATTATGTACAACAAGATATACCTACTGATACTTATACAGGAGGTATAAATAATAATTCACCTGAATTAAATATTTTTGGAGGAGTACCTAATCAAGAACCAGTAAGTGTAGTAAATAATGATATGGGTGTACCACCTGTAGAAAGTAATGAATTTGTACAACCAATACAAGATAATATGAATTCATTTGATAATAGTGAGATGGTTCAACCAGAAATGAGTTTTGAACAACTAGAAGTACAATCAGTACAAGATAATATGAATTCATTTGATAATAATGAGATGGTTCAACCAGAAATGAGTTTTGAACAACCAGAAGTACAATCAGTACAAGATAATATGAATTCATTTGATAATAATGAGATGATTCAACCGGAAATGAGTTTTGAACAACCTGAAATACAAACAGTGAACGATAATATAAATTCATCTGATAGTAATATTGATTATACATATAATCAAGATATCAATAATACATATGAAGATAGTTATGCACAACAAAGCGACATGGCGAATACATATGATAATAGTTATGCACAACAAAGTGATTTGATGAATACATATGATGATAGTTATGCACAACAAAGTGATATGATGAATACATATGATAATAGTTATGCACAACAAAATGATATGATGAACACATACGATGATAGTTATGCACAACAAAGTGATATGATGAATACATATGATAGTGGTTATAATCAACAAATGAATACATTAAATTCACTTGATAGTAGTTATGACCAACAAAATCAATCTTTTGTACCTTTTGATAGTGGTTTGTCAGGATATGTTTCTAATGAACCTGAAGAAGAACCAGAACCTGAATATGGTCCAAAAATTGTAAAACCAGAATTACATGCATTAAATGATAAACCGATAGAAGAACAAATGGAACCTAATCAACTTAGTGGTGCTAAAGCAGCTAAAGGATATTTAATAATTGTAATCTTAGTAGGAGTATTATTATTTTTCTACTTTACATCAGATAGTAATAAAAAAGAAGGACCTGATAAAAAGAATCCAACTACATTATATGTATACTCCACAGGTACAAGTATGACATATGGTAATTATAAAATAACTGTTTTAAATATGAGTGATGAAGCATGTTTAAAATGGAAAACATGTAATTCTAAATTGAAAGTAGAATTAGAATTAGGTGAAGAAGGAAAAACTAAAAATTATACAGTATATGCAGATGGAAAAGATAAAAAGCTTGATGATGATAAATATATAAATATTAAACCAGAAGGTGAAAAATTAGAAATAACTATATATGGTTTAAAATTAAATACTAAATAAGAAAATTCTATAAGAATTTTCTTTTTTTTATTTAATATAATTTATTGGTGATAATAATGAATAATAAAGTTTTGATTAATAATATGAGTAATAATGCTAATATTATGGATATAAGTAATAAATTATATAATAAATTATCTGATGAAAATATAGAGACATATTTAATAAGTAGTTCTTTAAATGAACAAGATATGTTAAATAAAATAAAAAATAACATAAATAAGAATACACTAATTATAAGTAATGATATATCAACAAATAATATAGAAATAATATATGGTTTAAATAAAAATGATACATTTGTAAGTAAAATATATAATAATTTAGAAGATAATAATTTTATAGTAGATAAATATTATCAGAAAAGAGATAGTATTAATACTAATTTAGATTATGATAAAGTTATAAGAAATTTTTCAAATAACGAGTCTATAATAATAAAATATAATAAAATAAATAATATAGATAAAATAGTAGATGTATTATTTAATACTATAAAAAGTTATTTAGGTTTAAGTAATGATTATTATATAGTACAAAAGGGAGATAATTTGTATAGTATTGCTAAAAAGTATAATACTACTATTGATAATATAAAAAGATTAAATAATTTATCTAATAATTTATTGAGTGTAGGACAAAAATTAATTATTAAAAATATACCAAGTTATGGAAATAAATATAAAGTAGTTAATGGTGATACATTATATTCTATAGCTAGAAGATATAATGTATCAGTAAATGAATTAAAAAGAATTAATAATTTAAGTAATAATAATATAAATATTGGACAAGAATTAATAATACCTAAACATTCTAATATTGAATATATAGTTAAAAGTGGGGATACCCTATATAGTATTTCTAAAAAATATAATATTAATATTAAAGATATTATGAATTTAAATAATTTAAAAAAAGATAAATTAACTATTAATCAAAAACTAATTATACCTAAAATATGATATACTAAATATGGTAGTGTGATATTATGAGAGAAACATGGAATAATTTAAAAAGGGTATATAAATATGGAAGACAATTTAGAAAAAATTTAATTATATTTACTATAATGTCTATATTTTTTGTTGCTATTAATATAGCATGGCCAATTATAGGCGCTAAACAATTAATATATTTAACATCTAATATGTATGGACAATTATTATTAGTGGCACTTATAGTATTAGGATTAGATTTTATATCTTCTTTATTTCATTGGATATTAAGACGAAATACACAAGTATTTTTTAGAGGAACTACTAAGAATATACAATTAGAAGTATCTAATGCATTACTTAAGATTGAACTTAGTGATATAGAGAAAAGAAGTAGTGGCACATTTATACAACGTATAGGTAATGATACAGATGAAATGAGTAAGATATTTACTAGAGGTATGGGACAATTAACTTCTATTGTTACTAATTTAGGTATTTTTGTAGCAATATTTGTTATTAATAAAGTATTATTTTTATACTTTTTTACTGCTAGTTTGTTATTGTTATCATTACATTTATATAAAGTCAAAAATGTAAATGAAAGAGATAAAATATATAGAAAACAAAGAGAAAAGACTGGTGGATTAATATCTGAATTAGTAAGAGGGATAAGAGATATTAAGATGTTAAATGCTAAAGATTCTTTTATGTTAGAAGTAGAAAAGAATATAGATGATTTAACTGATAGTCAATTTAAAATGAGAAATACTGATATGAATTATAATTCAGTTATTGCTTGTACTCAAGGTATTATTAATTTCCTATTAGTATGTTTATTAGTATATCTTATTACTCATAATTATTTATTAGTAGCACAAGCACTTATTGTATATAATTATAGAGGTAATATATTTAGAAGTTTAATAGAGAATATAGGTGCTATGATGACAGAAGTTACAGGATTTAATTTATCTTGTAATAGAGTTTTTTCTATATTAGATGATGATGAATTTACTAAAGAAAAATTTGGTAATAAACATATAGATGATATAAAAGGTAATTTTGAATTTAAAGATGTAGAGTTTTCATATAATAATGATAATAAGGTATTAGATAAGTTAAGTTTTAATATAAAAGAAAACGAAACAGTAGCATTCGTAGGTAAAAGTGGGGCAGGGAAAACTACAATATTTAGTTTATTATGTAAATTGTATGATATAGATAAAGGTAATATATATATAGATGGTATAGATATTAATGAGTTAGATGAATATTCTATTAGGAATAATATAACTATAATTAGTCAAAATCCATATATATTCAATATGTCTATAAAAGATAATTTATATTTAGTAAAGAGTGATTTAACTGAATCTGAGATGAAGAAAGCATGTAAATTAGCATGTTTAGATGAATTTATAGAATCATTACCAGATGGATATGATACTGTAGTAGGTGAAGGCGGAGTTACTTTATCAGGAGGTCAAAGACAAAGACTTGCTATTGCTAGAGCATTTATACAAAGAACTAAGATAATATTATTTGATGAGGCAACTAGTGCATTGGATAATGAAACTCAAGCAAGTATACAGAAAGCTATTAATAATTTAAAGGATGACTATACTATTCTTATAATTGCTCATAGATTATCTACTATAAGAAATGTAGATAGAATATTATATTTAGATAATGGTACTATAGAAGCTAGTGGTACACATGATGAATTAATGAATACATGTTATAAGTATAAAAAATTATATGAATCTGAAATAGAAAAAGATTAACAATTAATTGTTAATCTTTTATTTTGTCTTATCCAATTCTAATTTTTCAGTATGTGCTTCTAATGTTCTATCTTTATAATCTACATTAACTACTATTTTTTCATCTTCATTTGCTTTAGGTATATCTATTTCTTTTTTTAAATAATACGAATATATTTGTCCATCTATATTTTTAATTTGTGTATGAAAAGTACCATCGTCTTGAATATTACCTGCATTATACATAGTTTCACCATATGTAAAGAATATTTTTTCTTTTTGCTTTATATCTTCATTCCAATTTGAATAATTAATGTAAACGTCTATATCCGCAAAAGAATATAATTCTTCGCTTGAATATTTTTGATATTGTATATCTGATTTTTTAGTGCCACAACCTACTAAAGAAGTTGAAAGAATAGCAGTTATTGTTAAAGTTTTTAACATCTTATTTATTTTAAAATTATTTTTTCTTTCCAAGAATTTTTTTACGTCTACGTATTTAAACATTTTATCACTCTTTTCTTATAGATTTTTAAATCTATTATATAATGATTTTAAACTTAAACTAAAAGGTGGTTTCTTTTTTGGGGGCAAATTATGTGTAGTTCTATCCAAATCATCCAATTCATCTTTTATAAGGTCATTTGTAACTGTAAAAACATTTATTGGATTAATCGTATTAGCATTTTCTTTAATTTCATTTAAAATATCTGGCCCATATTCATATAAATACCCTGTTACATATTGTTGTATGTTACTTTCTAATGAAGAACAAATATCATAATTGGTTGTTAAATAATTCATTGATAATTTTTTTGAATGATTTTTAAATTCTGAAATACACACAACATCGTTATTTTCGTTAATACTTATTCCCTGCATACCACCATATCCTCTTATTCTATGTCTACCAAGAGTTTTAACTGTATTATCATCATTAATTATACTTGTTGTAATGTAACTATATCCCCACAATGATTGTGATGTTAAAAGGTATTTTTTGCCATTATATTCAGTTACTGCTATTCCTTGCGTTTGCATTGGAGAACTTGTTTCAAACAATTTTTCATAATTTATTTTTTTTGTTTCTGGATCATAAATAACTTTGAATGCTTTTATTTCACCTTTATCAAGTGCTTCAAAAGTTGAAGAGTACAATATACCATCATGATAATACACAGTTGCTGAATTTTTATTTCTTTTTGTTACATCTAAATCTTTACCATTATCCTTTGATATATGTATTATTTTTTCATATTTTTCTTTTGATGCTCTTAAATCTATAATACAATGTTTATAATTACGTGATTCATAATTAAAATCATAAATGGAATCTATAAATTCTTTCGATATATTAATTGCAACATTAGCAAAATCATTTATAGTTTTTATACCTATATCTGAAAAATTAATTTTGTTTTCATTTTCTTTTTTTTCAAGTGTTTTTTCAATATATGCTTCAAAGTACGAATTATCGTACGCAATTATTTCACCATTACCTTGTGTTATAAATATAATATTATGCTCTTTATCGTATGTAATTCCCCCAACATGTTCTTCATTTATTTTATCCTTATTATTAAAGTCAGCTAATCTTATATAGCCTATATAATCATTAGTATATTTATCATATACATATATTCTAGAACCTAGGTTATCATTAGGATCATGCGCTGTAATATAAATATAATTATCTGTATATGTTAATCCTTGTGATTTTTCACTATCGAAAATATTAGAAGTTGCTTCTTTATAATTGATATGTGTAATTATTTTTTTTAAAGGTGAAAAATCAATTACTTCTGTATATACTGGTTCTATTTTTTTATCTGGTTCTAAATTAATGTATGGACCATTATATATTCTATTAGACATATTTGCTGAATTTATATTACTAGTATATAATTGTTTCTTAATTTTGTTATCCATATTTTACTCCTTATTATTTACAACATTCTAATATTATTTTATCAAAAATATTTATTTAATACTATATATAGTTTTTTTATGCAAGTTTTTTTGGATAAATATTATAAATATGTGTTTTTTTACATAATAAAATTTAGTATGGAATAATATAGAAAAAAGATTAACAAATTCTTGTTAATCCTTTATTTTGTATTTTCTTTTTCTAATTTTTCTGTATGTGCTTCTAAAGTTTTATCTTGATAATCTACATTAACTATTATTTTTTCATCTTCATTTGCTTTAGGTACATCTATTTGTTTCTTTAAATAACTAGAATAGATATGTCCATCTATATTCTTTATATGTGTGTGTGCTGTACCATCGTGTGTTATATTAACAGCATTATATGCAGTATTATCATATGTAAAATATATTTTTTCTTCTTTATATATTTCATCATTATAATTATTATAGTTTACATCTACTTCTATATCTATCATTGCTTGTATATCTTCATTAGTATATTTAGTATATTCTTTATTTGAATTATTTGTATTACATCCTACTAATGTAGCAGACAATGCAGTAGCAAGAGTAAATGCTTTAAATCTATTACTTAGTTTTAATTTATTATTGTTTTTAAACAATTTTTTAATATTCAAATATTTTAGCATAATATATAATCTCCTTTTTTATTTTTAAGAATGCCATTTCCATGGTTTAATTGCATCAGGTACATAATCATCTATTGTATTAAGAACTTCACCACCAAAGTCTTTTGCAAATTCTCCAGCAGACTGCTTAGAAGCTTCTTCGTAAAAATCACTTGTTAAATCTTTTGCACCTGTATATACCTTTATGGTACCTTCTTTAGCAAGATTTCCTAAAAATATTGCTGTACCTCCACAAATTTGTACGTCTTTATATAATGATTTTGACGGATGTTTTATATGTTCTGTTATGTATGCTTTTTCATATTTATATACACCTTTTGAAACTTTATATACTGGCATAAAGGTTTCTTTTGTATTATCAATTATTTCAGATGTCAATCCTTTTGTTGTTTTCCAAGGGTTTTTTTTCATATCATTCCATATAACAGAACCTGCATCAAGCTCATCTAATTCTTTAATATCATTTTTCATTTCTTTATAAAAATTGGTTGGAGAATTAAGTATTTTTTTAAATCCGCCGTCATAGAAATAGCCAATTATTTTTTGAGCAGCTTGATGATACAAATATTCATAACTATTCTTATCTACATAATTTGTTGTTAGTTTTTTCATATTTAGTTTTTTAGTTTTATTTTCAAATTCAGAAATGCAAGTTACTTCTCCTGTATCATCAACATATATTCCTTGCATACCCATATAGTCCCAATAAGTATGTACACCTTGTTCTTCTATAGTACCATCATCATTAATAATACTTGTAGTAATAGTACTACAATTTGGCCCTAATGATTGTGTAGATAATAAATATTTTTTACCATTATATTCAGTTACTGCAATTCCTTGAGTTTGCTTTGGAACTTCTGTTGAATACAAAAAGTCATATTTTAATACTTTTTTATTTAATTTTTCATCAGTTATTGTAGTAACCTTATATGCTCTTAGTTCTCCTTTATAGTTAGTTCCAAATGTAGCACTATATAATATACCGTCATGATAATATGTTGTAGCAGCATTTTTGTTTGTATCAGTAACATTTAATTCTTTATTTCTAAGTAATGGATATTTATTATTTATAAATAACATAGGAACATGAAAATCTGATTCATATTCATTTTTAGAAATAAATCTCATATCAATTAAACAATTTTGTTCACTTCTTGATTTTTCTATATATGAGGGTAAATCTTTATTTATTTCATCTTGTAATTTTTTAATATCAATAAATGATAATTTTTCACTTAAATATTGATAAATATCGGTATCTTTTATATTGTAAAATAATTCATCAATTTTTTGAGCAAAATTTGTTGAATCAACATATATCAAGTTATCATGAGCTATGTCTGCAAGTTTATCATTTTCAGCATATTCTAATAATTTATTTTTAACTTTGATTATTTCACTATCTTCAATATATTTCTCAATAGTTTTGTTATTGTATGCTACTATTTCACCACTATATTCAGTAACATATAATATATCATGATCTTTATCATATGTAATACCACCTACATGGCTATTATTAGTTATATCTTCTTTATCATTAAAGTCTGCTAATCTTATAAAACCTAAATAGTCTCCATTATATCTATCATATACATATATTCTAGAACCTAATTTATCATCTGGGTCATGTGCAGAAATATATACATATTTATCTGTTTTAGTCATTCCTTGTGCTTTTTCATCATCAAGTATACCATGGCTTGCTTCGGTATATTTTATTTTAGCATCGTCTTTATTATCATTATTATTAAAATTATCAATTATTAAATTACTAAAATCCATTGTTTCGGATTTAATAGGATTTATATAATTAGTATTTGAATTACCTACATAAGCATTAGAGATACTACTTTTATTTGAATAAGGTACATATGCATTTGAAATACTTATTCTACTTGAATTGAAGTTAGTAACTATTCCCATAATATCTTCCTATCTATTTTACATTATTCTAATCATATTTTATCAAAAAATTATAGTCAATACTATATATATTTTTTTTATGCAAGTACTTTGTAATAAATATTATAAATATATACTTTTATTTTACACAATAGGTTGTAAATTATGTTATAATTATTTTGGGGTGGTAGAGAATGAAGTACAAAACTAAGAAGAACCAACTATTTAGAAAGAAATTGGAGATGCCAGAAAGAGTTGTAAATAAGGTTTACAATAATGAATTATCATTTCAAGAATTTATGGAATATAATCTTTATGATAAAGTACCTCTATCTTGTCTAAATGAAACTCATCGTGAAGTGGTTGAAAAATTTGGAGTAGAAAAATCAAAAGAATTAGACTGGGATTTAATTGATTTAAAAAGTGCTGAACTTTTAGATACAATTAGAGATATGGATGAAAATAAAGAAAATATTAATCAAGAATTATATAACTTAGTAATAACAGATATGAGACCTAGAGATTATACTAAGATGATGAAGAAGATATATACTAATTCAGTATTAGAAGATGAAAATCTAGAAGATAGTGTACAAAATAAATTTAATAATGGCCGTATGAAAATTACTGAATTATTAAAGATATGGGATCATGTTAAAGAAAAAGATTTAAGTTTATGTCTAAAAAATGATTCAAGTAATGAAGATGAAATTACTGAAGAAGAATTAAAGACTGCTATGAAAGATTATGCTAATGTATTAGAGTTTATAGATGAACCATCAGAAGTATATGGAGTTATAGCTAGAACTTATAGAAATACTTATACTAAAGAAGAAAAAGATGAATATATTAAAAAAGTATTAGAAAAAATTCTTGATAAAACATTAGGAGATAATAGTTTAAATACTGTTAAGTTAACTAATGAACAATATAATATTATGTTTAAATACACTTCAATAAGTGATTACTTATATAAAAAATTGGGAGATGACCATGCTGAAAAATTATTAGATGAGTTAGGTCGTCAAGATGCTTCATATTTATTAGATTTATGTATTCCTTTTGATATATTAATAGAAGAGGAAGTATTATCTTTCGTAGAAACATATGGACTTGAAAATGTAGTTAACTTTGATGAGGAATGTGGACACTATTTTACAGATAATAATTGTGAGAGATTAAGAAATATGTATGCTATGTATCTTCATTATGGTGCTAACGAACATGATAAAGATAAAACTATATTTACTAGAAATATGTATGATGCACAAGGTAATTATGTAGATAGACCATATACTAAACAAGAATTTTATGAAGCAATAAGAAGAATGATTGTTTATGGACCAACAGATAGTAAGTATGCAGATAAGGTATCTGATTATAGAGCAATTACAGGAGATTTTAGAGATTTAAATCCTGAATTATTTGTTAATGATTCAGCACCTATAGAATTTCAAGATGCATTCTATACAAAGACACTTACTCCTATATTTGTAAGAGACCATTATAATTGTATTTCATATTTAATAGGTAAAAAATTAAGTACTATATTTACACCATTACAAGTTAAAGTAAGTAAAACAGATGATGGATTATATTATAGATTTGAAAATGTATATAAATTCTTAGAAGAAAAATTAGGTTTTGAGGAAACTATTAAGATAATAACAGATTACGCAGATGTATTTGATGTATTATTTGGTTCTTATGAAAAACTATCACAAACAGTATTTATATCTCCAATTCAATTTGCTAATAGTGATGATATAAATAATATAATAAATAAAATAAATGATAAATTATATGAATTAATTATTAAAGCAAATATTAAATATTCATCAGCTTTATCTAAAACAATGAAAGAAAAATATCCTACAGTATTTATAACTCATAGAGCTAGTAAAGATTTACATGATATGTTCTATAATAGAGAAATAGATGCTAAATACTTAATTGAACATAAAGATTATATGAAGTATTTTGAAGGATTGGATATTGAGTTATTCTTTGACTATATTCCTATTGTATTAATACATGATGAAGATAGTGAAAATAGTGAAAGAACTATAGAAAATTTAATACTATTTGTTAAAAGATTATTTGGTAATGAAGAGGGATTATCTACATTACTTTCATACCATACATATTTAGAAAAAGTTAATGATAAATTTGGATTTAATAAGGTAGAATTTAAAGATAATATTAGTAAAGAGGAATTCTTAGTACAAATAGATTGCTTAATATATTTAAATATTATTAGAGGAGATATTATGTATGATGAAGGTATGCCAAATCACTTTAAATTAGCATATCCTACATTATTCTTATCTGAGGATACACCAGATGATATTAAAAATAAATTCTATAATAGATTATTTAATTTAAATGATTTTGCAGAAAATCCAGTATTATTAAAACATTTTTCTAATACTGATATAGCATGTTGTTTAGATACAACATTCTCATGTATGATTGGTTTATTTAATAGTAAAGATTTCTTAGAGGTAATACGTATATGTGGTGAAACAATAAAAAGTGATACTAAATTATTTAATTATATACGTAGTAAAACAGATGAATTATTAAATGCTCAAAAATTGGGTGAATATTTATTTGAATATTTTAATAATAATGAAGAAATACTTAGATATTTAATATTCTTACAAAAATTAAATGTTAAGAATGAACATTTAGATGAATTATCTGAAATGTTTAGTAAATTAATTAAAGTACGTCCAGAATTAGATGTATATAGTCCTACTTTAAATGGTAAATTATTATCTAAAGATGTAATAAATACATATGGATATGATGTAATATTAGATATTATAGAATATAATACAGGAGCTCATAATGTAGTTATAGATGCTATAAGTAATAATGATGAATTATTACCTAATTGGATTAAGTATTTAAAGAAATTACCTATATATAATAAAGAAATACTTCATTCTTCTATAATAAATTATGAAGTATCACGTAATTTGATTAATGAATTAGTTAGTGATGATATTGAATTAGATGAAAATCAATTATTTAATTTAAAGAAATTATTTATTGATAATAATAAATATACTGTACAAAAAGTAAAAGATTTAACTAATTATTCAGATTATAGAAATAAGATAATTAAAGAAAAATTAAATTCTAGTAATATTAATGTTGTTAGAGATGGTATATTTGAAACATTATTTAATTCATCATTATCTGAAGTAAATAGAATATTTACTGAGTATGGATTACAATTAACTGAGTTTGTAGAAAGATATTTAATAGATGAAAATATATTATCTATAGAAGAAGAAGCAGTAATAGAAATTATTAGAGAAGTATATCTAGAAGATGATATTGAAGTATTAAAAGAAAACTTTAAAGATATACAAAAAATAGGTGATATAAAAGATTCTTTAGAATTCCTAGAAAATAAAGTTAAGAGATATTATGGTGAAAAATTAAATAGTTGTTGATTTGATAATGATGTTGATACTGATAAAGGTATTAGTTATAGTACTATAAATGGTATAGAAGTATCTGGTATGACTGATATTAATGGTGACTATATTAAAGTTAATTCAGAAATAGATATAATAAATTTAGAAGGAATACCATTTAATTTATTAGTATATAGTCAACCAAAAGTATATGATAAATTTAAAAATTATTCTATGGAAGTAATTGAAAATCCAAGTAGATGGAATAAATTAAAGAATAGTCCTATATTAATGAATTTAATTAGTGATAGATATTTAGGATGTGTAGATCATTGTGATAAGGCAGCAGTATATTATGGATTTAATCATATAAATCCAAATGCTATTGAATTTATGAGTAGAAGAGATGCTATTGTAGAACATAAAGCAAGTGATTTATCACCTTATGGAAGTCATTCAGAATATATGTTACCAGATGTATTACAAACAGTAAGTTCTAGTTATAATATAATTGGTATTAAAGCAAATAGTGGTACAAATAGTAAATATAATCATAGAATACAACCAGATTGTATAGTATGTTTTGATAATAATATAAGTAATGATTCTAAGAAAGCTGCTCAATACTTTAATATTCCTATTTATGTAATAAATAGAGATAAGTATGATAGACAAAATGAATTATTACATACTAAATATATAGAAGAAGAAGTATCTAGTATAGAAATAGAAGATGTTAAAGAAATATTTAGTTTAAGAAATATTGATATGGTTACTAGATATGATATATTTAGTAAATTAGCATCAAAAGGTATGGAAGAAAAGAAATTAAATTCTAAAAAATATAAATCTTTAATTGAAGAATCTGAAAGAGTCTTACTTGCATATGCTACTCACAATGATTTATCTGAAATTGAACTAAATGAAATAGGAGAAGAGGAGTAAGAGTATGAATTATAAAAGTAATAAAATGACACAACCAGAAAGATTAGTATATACTTTAACTGCACTTAGTCAATTATCTCATGATAAAGAAAGAAGAGAAAGATTTAGTAATATTTTAGATAGATTAAATAATAAAATGGGTTTAAATGATGTTAATGAAGAACCTTCAGAGGATGAAGAAGAAATTGAAGAAGAATAATTAAAAGGTACTAACAATTAGTTAGTACCTTTTTTCTAATATTTTATCAATAATAGAATAATCAAATGTAAAAGTATTATATTTCTTTTCTGGATAATCATTATTTAATTCCATTAAAAATTCATTTAGTTTTAATTTATCACAATCAATTAAATTAGTTATTTTAGAATCTTCACTAGATACAAAATCAAAAGATATACGTATATTTGCTAAAGTATTATATCCTTTAGTAAAAAATTTATTATATATATTATTAGTAGTAAGTATTAAAATAATTCCACATTTTTTACAATTATTAATTATCCATCTTAACTTTTCATCACTATTTTCTTCTTTTAACAAATCAGTTGCTTCGTCTATAGCAACAACTATTAATGGTAAACTTTTATAATCTAAATTATTATATTCATCAAAATTATCTACATTGTTTTCTTTAAATAATTCTAATCTTTTATCAAGAATATTTGTTATATCTTTTAAATCATTAGTAACCATTTGTATATCTTTATTATATGAAAATTTAGATTCTCTATATTGTTTTAATTCTACTTTAGTAGGATTAATAGTTACTATTTTTAAAGTATCTGGATGATGCTTATTTATTAATTGTAATAATATTTGATGTAGCATTATAGATTTACTAGTTCCTGTAGAACCAGTAATTATTATAGTACAATTATCTTTTATATTATATTTATCAATAGTATTGTCCTTATATCCTAAGAATACTTCATTAGATTTAGATTCCATATTTAATATATCTTCAAAGTTCATAGTATCACCAACTTAATTTTAACATATATAAATAAAAAAAATATTTATTTAATTCTTTATAATATAAACTTTACATACTTATTAACATAACTAATATATTATGATAAACTTATTATAGTAGGTGGTATTATGTTGATGGTTAATGGTAACTCTGATTTAGCAGTTATGTTAATACTTTTGTTTACAGGTATTGCACTTGAAGGTTTTATTACTTATACAATAGAATCAGCTTATATTGAGTGTGCAAATAAAATATTTAGGCATAATAAAATAGGAAGAAATCTAATGGTTGTTATATTAAATATAATAAGATTACTTATAATAGTATTTTTTTTAATTAAAGAAAAAAATATTGTAGTAGCTTTTATATATGATTTTCCTATTACTTGTGTAGGTGGTTTACTTTTAGAAAATTTAGGTCAATCTTTTGATGAAAGTTATGTTGAAACGGATATGATAAAAAATCCAATTTATAAACAAATGAGAAAATGTTGTAAACAATGTGGATATATATTGCCTGATGATTCTGAAAATTGTCCACATTGTGGATTAAAATCACATATATATAATAAAAATTTAAAAGATGATGAGAATCAAATCTTTTGTACTAGATGTGGATATGGATTAGATGAAAATCAAGATGTATGTCCACAATGTGGAAAAATATCACTTGTTAATAAAGGAGATAATGATGAAAAATAAACATGTATTATTATTAGGATTATTACCATTAGTAATGGGTTTTACTAAAACCGACCCAAGTATGTTTTTTATGATGATATTTATTGAATTATTTATATCTATTCATATGTCTATATTTGTTTTATGGCCATTATCAAAAATATGGTGTCCATATAATATGTCACAAAAGAAATTTTTTGGATTATTATTTTTAATTAGAGCTATAATATTAATTATATTTGACTTAATAGGTTTATATTCAATAGCAATGTTTGATTTCTTTATGGTATTTATAGGAGCATTTATTATTGTACCTTTATCACCATTATTAGTAAAAGGTATAAAAAAGAAATCATTAAATAATAATCCTATATATCAACAAATAAATATGTGTTGTAAAAAATGCGGATATAAGTTAGATAATAGTATGATTAATTGTCCAGAATGTGGTAATCCATCCCATATATACAATGGACAAACCTTGACAAAATAAGGAAAATATGCTATAATTTATAGCAGTAAGAGGGAGTAGTTCTGAAAAACTTAATTCGTCATTACGATTCATTCAAATCCGGATTAAGTGATACTAAAGTATTGAACAAGACTTTTATAGAAATATAAGAGTCTTTTTATTTTATTCAGGACTCTTACTAGGAGGGTATTATGAGAAAAAATATTAATAAGACTGCTAATAGAATTGCTATAGCAGCAACATCAGTAATAATAGTATTTGTATTATTATTATCTAGTATTACAACTATAAGTACTGGTGAAGTAGGTATAAGAGTTAGATTTGGTAAAGTTGTAAACTCTAGTACTAAAGAAGGTGTAAACTTTAAAATTCCTTTTGTAGAAAGAATAGAAAAAATGAATATTAAAGTACAAAAGACTGAATTAGATGTAAGTAGTGCTAGTAGTGATTTACAAGATGTAAATATGAGTTTAGCTGTAAACTATAGAGTAAATAGTGAAGATGCTAAAAACTTATATAAAACAGTAGGACAAAATTATGAAGATACTATATTAGAACCATCTATTAAAGAAAGTATTAAGTCAGTAGTAAGTCAATATACAGCTGAAGAATTAATTACTAAAAGATCAGAAGTATCTAAAAAATGTTTAGATACATTACAATCTAAAGTAGAAAAATATGGTATTACAATTGATGATTTTAATATTACTAATTTTAATTTTAGTGCTGAATTTAATACAGCAATTGAAGAAAAACAAGTAGCAGAACAAAAAGTATTAACTGCTAAACAAGAATTAGAGAGAGAAAAAATTGAAGCAGAAAAGAAAATTGTTGCAGCTAAAGCAGAAAAAGAAGCAAATGAATTAAAAGAAAAATCATTAACAGATAACATTATTAAAGAAAAATTTATTAATAAATGGAATGGACAATTACCTAAAGTAACTAGTTCTAATAATATATTAGATGTTACTAATTTATTAGGTGATTAATAAGAAAGGGGAATAAGTATGATTATTAGTACAACACCAACAATAGATGGACATACAATTAAAGAATATAAAGGATTAGTATTTGGAGAAGTAATTAATGGTGCTAACTTTATAAAAGACTTTTCAGCAAGTATTACTAACTTTATAGGTGGTAGATCTGGTGCATATGAATCAGAAGTTATAAATGCAAGAACTAACGCTATAAATGAAATGTCTATTAGAGCACAAAATATGGGTGCTA
The DNA here is from genome assembly GCA_902795975.1 of uncultured Erysipelotrichaceae bacterium. The sequence goes on along the minus strand of CADBNE010000041.1, from coordinate 17,376 downwards.
ATGCAGTAGTAGGTGTACGTGTAGATACAGAAACTATAGCAAATTCAATGATTATGGTTACTGCAAGTGGTACAGCTGTAGTTATTTAATAGATATAGTCACAACTGTTTAAATAATATATCTCTTTTCATGGTTTAATATTGCATGTAAGGGGAGATATTATGAGTAGAATAGAAGAATTAAAAATGTATAAAGAAATTATAGAAGATATAAATGATTTATACCAAATAAGTGAAGAAAATAGATTATATGAAGAAGCAACAAATTATTTAGATAAAGAAACAAATGATAAGTTTTATGTTGAAAATGATAAACCAAAAATTAAAACTTTAAGATTATATCATTAAAATGTAAAATAATAAAAAAAGTAATATGTAGTTTATACATATTACTTTTTTTGTGATAATATATATTTAGAGTAGTAGGTGAATATATGGATAATATATTTGATTATGTAAAAACATATGGAGATTATAGTTTTAAAGAAAAAAAATTTAATGAATGTGATAATTTAGTATTATGTGCATTATTTTACTTAGATTTTAGTAAAACTAGTATACATAAAGGAACATATACTTTGGACGTTATTGCACAAGAACTTGTATCTAATTATGATTTTAAAGATATAAGTAAAAGAGGTATGGCACAAAGAAATGCATATATATTATTTAAGCTTGTAATGACTAAAGCAAGATATAAAAAAATTGTTTTATCTGATTATGTATATGAAACTAGTAGAACTAAACAATTTGGAGCAATAACATATAAGATAAATAAAAATTTATCTTATATATGCTTTGAAGGAACTGATGAATTAGTAAGTGGATGGAGAGAAGATGGAGAATTAGCATGTAAGTTTCCAGTAGAAGCACAAAAATGCGCTATTGATTATGTTAATGAACATGTTACTTTGTTTGGACCTAATGTAATAATAGGAGGACATTCTAAAGGTGGTAATTTAGCGCTCATCTCTGCTATGTATACTAAACCTTATAAACAATTTAAAATAAAGAAGGTATATAGTAATGATGGACCAGGATTAAGAAAAAAAGAATTTGAATCTAAAGAATATGCTAAAATAAAAAATAAATATATACATATAGTGCCTGAAAATAGTGTAGTAGGTGTATTACTTAGAAATGATACATATAAAGTAGTAAAAGCAACTAAAAATAATATTATTAGTCATAGTATATGTACATGGATAATTAATGATAATAAATTAGTAGAAGGTACTATGACTGATAAAAGTAAAAGATTAGAAGCCAGTGTATTATCTTGGTTAGATATGCATAATGATGAAGAAAGAGAAAAAGTAGTAAGAACATTATTTGGTATATTAGAAAATGCTAAAATAACTACTATACCTAATATTAAAAAATTAGATAGTATAGGTAAAATAATACAAAATATTAATAATATAGATAAACAAACTAAGGATTTATTACTAGATTTAATAGTATTTAACTATAAAAATGTATCAGATTTATTCTAATAATGTGCATAACTTTATGCACATTTATTTGTATGTTTTAAATTTTTATGTTATACTTTGTATAGAAAAGAGGAGATTACTATGTTTAGAATCGATCATGTTATCATGTATACATTAGTAGTCACACCTCGTTAAACTAAAAAAAATTATAGTTTAGCAGGTGTGAGTTTTCGTCGTGCCTGCATCCGCCATATGGGTGCAACTCATATGGTTTTTTGATGCAAAAAAATTAAAGGAGAGAATAACTATGATAGATATAAGTTTGAATAATGTAAAAAAGAATTATGGATTTGGAAATATATTAGATGGAATAACAATAGATATAATGAGTAATGATATAGTATGTATAGTAGGAGAAAATGGATGTGGTAAAACAACATTACTTAGAATAATAAATGGAGACGAAAATGCTACTAGTGGAATTATATCTAAAAGAAAAGGAGCTAGTATTGGATATTTAAGTCAAATATTAAAAATAGATGATAAAGATAGATATGTTAGTGAAATATTATTTAGTGAATTAGAAGAAATAAAAAATGTAGAAAATAAATTAAAAAAGTTAGAAAAACAAATGTTAAATAGTAATGACTTTGATAAATTAATTATTAAATATACTAATTTACAAGATAAATATATAAATATGAACGGATATGAAATAGAAGAAAAAGTAAATAAAATAATTGAACGTTTTAAAATAGGTAGATTACTTAATATTAAATATAATAGTTTATCAGGTGGAGAAAAAAGAATAGTAGATTTTGCTAAATTAATGATTAATAATCCAGATATATTATTACTTGATGAACCTACTAATCATTTAGATATAGATATGTTAGAATGGTTAGAAGAATATTTAAAGAATTATAAAGGTACTATAATAATGGTTAGTCATGATAGATATTTTATTAATTCAATAGTACATAAAATATTACTAATAAATAATGGTAAATTAGATATATATAATGGTAATTATGATTATTATGTAGAAGAATATATACATAGAAAAGAATTATTATTAAATAAATATAATAATCAAAAAAAAGATATAGATAGAATGAAAGAGAGTGCTAAAAAATTAAGAGAATTTGGTAAATTAGGAGATAATGAAGCATTCTTTAAAAGAGCAAAAGCTATAGAAAAAAGAATAGATAAGATTGATAAAATAGATAAACCAAAAGATAAATGTTATATACCATTAACATTTAATGAAGGTAATAGATCTGGTAAAGATGTATTAAGTATTAATAATTTAAGTATTAGTTATGATAATAAAGTGATATTTAATAATATTAATTTAAATATATATTATAAAGATCATGTATGTTTAATGGGTAGTAATGGTAGTGGTAAATCTACACTTATTAAAGCTATATTAAATGGTAATGATAATATAAAATTAGGTACTAATATTAATATAGGCTATATACCACAAGAAATATTATTTGATAATAATAAGACTATATATGATATAGCTAGAAGTTATTATAAAGGTGAAGAATCACATTTAAGAAGTAGTTTATTTAAATTTATGTTTAATAAAGATAATATATATAAAAAGTGTTCTTTATTATCAGGTGGAGAAAAAGTAAGACTAAAATTATTTTGTTTAATGCAAGATGATATTAATTTCCTTATATTAGATGAACCTACTAACCATATAGATATAACTACTAAAGAAGTATTAGAAAATACTTTAAATGAATATAATGGAACTATATTATTTGTATCTCATGATAGATATTTTATTAATAAGATTGCTAATAAAATATTATATATAGAGAATAATAATGTTAATGAATATATAGGTAATTATGATGATTATAAAATGTATAAACATTTATGATATAATATATTAGATAGGAGAGATATAATGAATAAAGTAGTTTTAATTGGTTGTGGTAATGTAGGTATGGCATATGCATATGCTTTAGTTAATCAGAAGGTATATGTGGATGAATTAGTACTTATTGATATTAATAAAGATAAGTGTGAAGGAGAAGCAATGGATTTAAATCATTGTATGGCATATAGTCCTTCTAAAATAAATGTTAGAGTAGGAGATTATACAGATTGTAGAGATGCTAAAATAGTTGTTATTGCTGCAGGAGCTAATCAAAATCCAGGTGAAACTAGAATGGATTTAATAGATAAAAATAGTAAAATATTTAAAAGTATAATTAGTGATGTAGTAAATAATGGATTTAATGGTATATTTGTAGTAGCTACTAATCCATTAGATGTAATGACATATATAACACTTAAATATAGTAATTTTCCAGTAAATAGAGTAATAGGTAGTGGTACTACATTAGATACTTCTAGATTAAGATATTTATTAAGTGATAAATTAGGAGTATGTCCTAAAAATATAGAAGCATATGTAATAGGAGAACATGGAGATAGTGAGTTTGTACCATGGAGTAATGTTAATATAGCATATAAAAAAATATCAGATTATTTAAGTAATGAAGAATTAGTTAAGATAGAAGATGAAGTAAGAAATGCAGCATATGAAATAATAAATAGAAAAGGTGCTACTGCATATGGAATTGGTATGTGTTTAGTAAGAATTACTAATGCCATATTAGAAGATAAAAAGATTATATTACCTGTATCTAGTTATGATACTAATAATAAAATATGTATATCTACACCAGCAATAGTAGGTATGAATGGTGTAGATGATAAAATATATATACCATTAAATGAAGAAGAACAATCAAAATTACAAAATTCAATAAATATTATTAAAGAAGCTATAAATCATGTAGAAAATAGTTAGTAGGAGGTTTTATATGGAGTATTTAGATTTATATGATGTAAATGGTAATCTTACAGGAGAAAGTATACCAAGAACAAAAGATAAAGGAAACGTGCCAGAAGGTAAATATATAAAATTAGTATTAATATTTATACAAAATAGTGATAATAAGTTTTTATTTCAAACAACGTCAGAATGTAAAGGCCATGTAATAGCAACCACAGGAGGTCATGTACAATCTGGTCAAACAAGTAAAGAAGCTGTAATAAATGAAGTAAGTGAAGAATTAGGTATTGATATTACTAATGAAGATTATAAATTTATAGGTAGTAAAATATTTAAATTAGCTATAACTGATATATATTATTTAAAGAAAGATATAGATTTAAATAATATAGTATTACAGGAAGAAGAAGTAGAATCTGTTAATTGGTTATCAATTGATGAAATTAATAAATTAATAAGTGAAGATAAATTAAGAAAGGGTAATATAGAACCTTTTAAAGAAGTTTTAGAGTATATTAAATGTGCATAAAGTTATGCACATTTTTTCTTGATTTATAAAGAATTATATACTATAATATGCACACACAAAGGAGATAATATGAAACTTGTAATTAATTATGACTTTTTTAATAAAATTAAAGATTTAAATAATTCAGATACTAAATTTACTTTAATAAAAAGTAGAACTAAAAGATTTGTAAAGTTTGAATTACCAATATATACAATTTTATCTGTATGCTTATCTGATAATCTATTAAGTACTTTAACAGTTCTTTCATTTGATTATTTATTTACTTTAGCATTATTAAATGTAAATAAAATAAAAGAGACACAATCATTTTACTTAGAAAGAGATTTAAAAAAGAGTAAGTATAAATTAATAAGTTTAGTAGGAAAATTAAATGATTTAAATATTAGTACTGATTATGAATTATTATTACAATCTGAATTATATTATAAAGAAACTAAATTAACATTAAATGATTATCATTTACCTGATTTAATGCAAAAAAAATATATTAATGTTCCAGTATATGATACTATGGGAGATATTAAAACAGTATCAATAGAACAAGAACATATAATAGGTAGTAAACAATATGTATTATCATTAGGTTCACCTAATCAAGTACATTCTTTAGCACCACAATCTATGTAATATATATTAAATTGACTATTAAAGTATAATATATTATAATAATCAAATATAGGGTGGTATTATGGAATTAAGAGTAAATTATGATTTTTTTAAGAAGATTAATCAAGTAAAAAATACATCTTCTGATACTAGATTTAATTTAATGAAAGAAAGATCAAAGAAATTTTTATATTTGGATGCTCCATTATTTACTATGATATGTTTAGCATTAGGAAAAAGTTTTTTACAAACTTTAGCTATACTATTTGCTGAATATGCATTATGTATGGGATTAGTAAATATAAATGGTATAATTGATTCAGAAAAATATTTTTTAGACAGAAAAAATAAAAATAGTGAATATGAATTAATAGCGTTAGCTAGTAAACTTAATGAATTAGATATTAAAACTGATTATAATTTATTATTATCGACAGAACTATGTTCTAAAAAAACTAAATTTGTATTAAATGATTATCATTTACCAGATTTAAATACCACAAAATATATTAATATACCTGCATATAATGATGAAGGAGATGTAGAAAATATATCAGTAGTACAAGAACATATAATAGGTGATAAACAATATATATTAAGATTAAATAACAATAAATAATTATATAGAAGGAAAATGAAAATTATGTTTGGAAAAAAAGTAAATAAAATAGATGTATATTTAGGTACAATAAAAAAATGTTTAAATATTAATGATTATAATGAATATGGAGAAACAAAGTTTGTACCATTTACAAGAATAAATCATATGGTAGAAGGTTCACAAGTATCTAATGTAGAAGTTGTAAATAGAAACGTAATATTAGTTAGAATGAATCAATTTATGTATACAAAATATGAAAATGGAAAAATAAAAGAAAATATTCCTATATATCCAGAAGCTGATGGAGAAAATTATGTTGATGAAAGAACATTAGTACCTTTTTTCAATGAAAAAGTTAAACCAGAAGAAAAAATAAATATTAAAAAGTTAAAAAGATAAAGTATAACAATTTGTTATACTTTTTTAATACTATGGTAAAATTAATATAGAAGGAAGTGTAAATATGATATTAGCAACAAATAATAAAGGTAAATTAATAGAAATAAAAAAGATATTGAATGAATATAAAATATATTCTTTAAAAGAAAAAAATATAGATATAGATGTAGAAGAAGATCAAGATACATTTGAAGGAAATGCTTTAAAGAAAGCAAAAGAAATATATAATATATCTCATGAAGAAGTATTAGCAGATGATTCAGGATTATGTATTAATTGTTTAAATGGATTTCCAGGAGTTATGACACATAGGTTTTTAGGAGAAGTATCTGATGAAGAAAGAAATCAATACTTAATTAATGAAGTAAATAAATATGATGATAGAAGTGCTCAAGTAATATGTACTTTAGTATATTATAATGGTAATAATACTATAGTAGGTAATGGTATATTAGATGGATATATAGCAAAAGAATGTAGAGGAAATAATGGATTTGGATTTGATCCAATATTTGAATTACCAAATGGTAAAACTTTAGCAGAACTTACTCCAGAAGAAAAAAATGAAGTAAGTGCTAGAGCACTCGCAGCAAGTGATTTAAAAGTAAAAATAAAAATGTTATAATTATACTATAGTAGGAGGTATCTATGGAGGATAATAGTTTTGTATATTTTACACAAGATGATGTATTAAAAAATATAGATATAGACCCTAGATTAGTTGAATCATTTAAAAGAGTAATGACTAGATTACAAAAGTATTTTAATGAAAAGGGATATACAAAAGATAGAGATTATAAAGAATATTTAGAAAGAAATTTATTTAAATTGGGTGATAAAAGTATATCTATTGGTGTAGATAATAATATGCATCCTAATTTAGGAGGATTTTATAATAGATTTGAATGTAAAATAAGAATTAATGAAACTAAATTAAATGAAGAATATTTAGATTCAATATTATGTCATGAATTTATACACTTTTTAGTTATGCATGAATTAGAATATGGTGTAGCAGAAGAAGCTATCATAGAAGGTGGATTTATAAATGAAGCATTAACAGAATTACTTACACAAGATATATATCCAGATGTGAATGCTGATGCATATAGAGCACAAGTAACTATGCATAAATTTGCTAATAAATTAAGTGGCAATGAAAATAATTTTAGGATGTTTTTATTAGGTAAAATAGATGCTAAATGTTTATCTGCAGCATGGATGAATTATTTAAATTGTTGTGATTCTTTTCAAGATGAATTTGATGAATTAGGATATATTGATTTAAATGAGGCACAACATAATAAAAATTATATTTTGGCACAAAGAGCATTAATAACTTTATATATTAATACACATACAATTCGTTCTTTTCAAGAATATTGTGATAATGTAAAAAAATTAGTATTAAGACCTGTAATGGATGAAGAATATGTAAATAAACATATAGAATTAATGGAAAGAGGTTTAATTAGTAATTTTGGTGTTAATAATACATATTTAAAGGAAATAATAATAAATAAAATAAAAGAAGTAAGAGAATTAGTAAAACAGTTATCAGTAAAAGATCATTATTTTGAATTTGCTGGTAAGAGATTATCAATAGATGATAAATTACAAATAACATCATATGATGGATTATTATTAGGATTTTTTTCTGTAAGAAGTCCAAATAATGACAGTATAAGTTTATCATATAATCAAGATTCAATAACATTAAAAAAAGAAGATTTAATATTAGATAAAACAGAAATAAATAAAAAGATAGAAGAAATATCTAAATATTTTACAAAAGAAGCAAAAAATTGTTATCCATTTATTACTAAAGCATTAGAACAAGATGGTAATTTAATTAAGATAGAAAGATTCAAGTTAAGTAATAATCAATCAATACCATATATATATGTTGCTACATATGATGATAAATTTGTAGTGTTAAATCAACATGATAAAATAAGTGATAATACTAATAATAAAGATAAAGAAATAATATATAGTTTAGATAATGAAAAACAAATAATATATAAAGCAATTGAACTTTATTCAAAAACATTAAGTGAAGAAGAAATAGAACAAGCAATAATAGAATATAAGAATAGTGGATTATGCTTTAGTAATAATAAAAAAATTATAAGAGCAGATGCAATTGATTATTTAAGTACACAAAAATTTGAACTATTAAAACCAGAAGAAAAACAAGAATATATAGAACAAGTAAAAAGTAAATCCATTAAATATAAAGTTAGTATAAATAATGGAATAGTAGATGTAGGATTAATGGATAAAGATATTTTAGATACATGTACTAGAGAAGTATTATATGATTTAAATAATAAAGAAATATTTAATGATTTAGTAAATGAATTAAAACAATGTAATATAGAAAAGAAGATATTACCTTCAATAGATATTAGCTTAGGAGTTATAAAGAAACAACATAGTACTATGATTAATAAAATAGAATCATTATTAGGTATTGAAATAACTAATTATTTTGAATTAAAAGATAAATATACATTAACTAATGAACAAAGAGAAATAAATAAAAGATTAACACAACTATATTATGAAGGAAAAATAAATTATAAAGACTATATAGAAATGAAACAAGCCATATTAATAGAATATAGTAATATGGTTAAGAATGCACCAGAACCAGTTATAGAACAAGAATATGTACAAGAAAATGAACATCGTATGAATATGTAAAAAAGGCTTAAGCCTTTTTTTAATTTGCATTATTAATAAAAAAGGTGTAAGATAGTGTACTAATTACACGAAAGCGAGTAATGAGGGGGTTAACATGAAAGGTGAATTAGTTTTAATAGATAGTGAATTTTTAAAAGATGATATGAATTTAAAGTATTCTGCATATGGTTTTGGGTTAGAAATATATGTAGATGAAGAAAATCCATTAGAAAAACAAATAAAGAGAAAAGATATATTTGATGAAAGTATGAAAATTACTAAAGAATTAAGAGACACGGATAATAATAGTAATGATGAAGAAGATAAAATTATTGATTATCTAGATAAAAATTTCGATAATATAATGGATAGTGTAGAGTATATTGTTTTACAATTCGATGATACAGATGTAAAAGAATATATAAATAAAAATCTTTTATCAATTAATAAAAAAATAGTTTTACCAGATGTATTAGATATAACAGATTATGATATGGTAGTGGAATTAATGAATGAATATTCTAATATAATAGAAAGAGTTTATATAACATTACAAGGTAATTCTAATTATGTTAGTTTAGTAGATTGTTATAGAACAATGAAAAAGATACAAGAATATGCAGATAATATAAAAAAATTAAAGTTATCTAAAATGGAAACTATTATGTATGTATATGATATAGTAAGAAACAGAGTATATGTTGAAGAATCAGAATTAGAAAATTCTGGAGTATCTAGAGATATATCTAAAGTATTATTTGGAGATAAAATAGTATGTTTAGGATATGCTAATATATTTTATACATTATTATATTATTTAGGAATAGAAAGTAAATTAGTTTCTTTAGGAGCTAAAGATCCTACTCAAGCAGGACATGCTAGAAATGTAATATATATTAAAGATGATAAATATAATATAGATGGTGTATATTATTTTGATGCCACATGGGATAGTAAACGTATAGAAGGAGATAATTCATATTTATATAGATATAAATTCTTTGCTAAAACAAGAGAATATATGGATAATCATAATTACTATAATTTAGAAGATAGGGTATTAGATAAATACTCACCAGATATGTGTAAAAAGATAACAACATTATTTAGAAAAGAAAAATATGAAGAATTAATACAATATGTTAAATCAACAGGAAATATGATAAGACTTACTAAGAATGAAGATAAAATGCCATTATTAAATCCAGCTACATTATACTGTGGTTATATTGATTTTGAACCTAAAGATTTCTTAAAAGGTTTTAGAAAAGTATTTAAATTATTTAATAAAGAAATACCTGCTGAAACGATGATAAAATTATTAAATAATGTAAGAAAAGTAGAATATTATAATGATTCAAATTGGTGTCCATATACAGTTGTTGATTTATATAAAATATTCGTTAATTCTGGATGGAAATTTGAAAATAGTCATTTAGATGAAAGAGCTAGATTAATAAAAGCTATAGAGGATGAAGAATTTACTAAAGCACAAGAAGATGCATATAACTTTAAAGGATATGCTCAAGAAAACGATATGTATAAAAAAGTAGGACAAGTTAAAGTTGCTAAAGTATTAAAATTAGTATTAGAAAAGAAAAAATCTGAAGAACAAAAATAAGAAAATGTGCATAAAGTTATGCACATTTTTCTTTTCTAGTCACCTTATAGGTATTTATACATACACTATTATGAGGTGAATAACATGAATAATAGTATTAGAGGTATAGTAATAGATGCAGGGCATGGAGGAGAAGACCCAGGTGCTGTAGGAAATGATATAGTAGAAAAAGATTATACATTAAAAATATCTAAGTATATGTATGATAAATTTAAAGAATTAGGTATACCAGTTGTAATGACTAGGGATACTGATATAACATTAACACCTAAAGAAAGAGTAAAAAGAGTAAAGAATGCATTTGGTAATTATAAAGATGTAATAGTTATATCTAATCATATAAATGCTGGAGGTGGAGATGGAGCAGAAGTAATATATGCATTACGTAATGATTCAACATTGTCAAATAAAATATTATCTAAATTAGCTAGTGCAGGACAAAATATAAGAGGAGCATATCAAAGAAGAGGTATAGTAAATAAAGATAAAGATTATTATTTTATGCAAAGAAATACAGGAGACACAGAAGCTATAACAGTAGAATATGGATTTCTAGATAGTAAAGGTGATGATGTATCACAATTAAAAAATAATTGGAAAAAGTATGCAGATGCTACTATACAAGGAGTATTAGAATATATAGGTTATAATAAAGATGATATAGATGAAGGTATATATATAGTAAAAAAAGGAGATACATTATATAGTATAGCTAATAAATATAATGTAACAGTAAATGATATAAAGAAACTAAATAATTTAATTAGTGATGATTTATATATAGGACAAAGAATTAAAATACCAGTTAATAACTATGATAATAGTAATGATACATATTATATAGTAAAAAAAGGAGATAACTTATATAGTATTGCTAATAAATATAATATGACAGTTAATGAATTAAAAAGTATTAATAATTTAGTAACAGATAACTTATATGTAGGACAAAAATTATATTTAACTAATAATACTGATAATATATATGTAGTTAAAGTAGGAGATACATTATATAGTATTGCTAAAAGATATAATGTATCAGTAAATGATTTAGCTAATATAAATAATATAAGCAATAATATAGTAGTTGTAGGACAAGAACTAGTAATACCTACTAATAGAAATAATTATATATAAAAGTATAATGATATTATACTTTTTTTAAATTGAGTATTTATATAAACAATGTTATAATTCTAGTTAGGTGATAACTATGAAAAAGAAAGAATATATAACTAAAGTACAGTTATATGTTACTTTAGCATATGTAGTATGTTTATTAATATCTAATATAATTAGTTCTAGACAAATATTATTATTTAATAAATTTGAACTTACAGGAGCAGTAATTATATTTCCTATGACATATATATTATCAGATATTATATCAGAAGTATTTGGATATAAATGGAGTAGAAAGACATGTTATATGGCATTTGTATGTAATATATTTATTGCTATAGTAGGATACATAGTATGTATAATGCCATATCCTAATTGGTGGGGAGATAGTGGGTCTTTTAGTATAGTACTTAAAGCAGTACCTAGAATTACTATAGCTAGTTTAGTAGCATTCTTTATAGGAGATTTATTAAATGATATAGTATTTCAAAAGATGAAAGGTAATACACATAAAGGCTATAGTATAAGAGCTATTGTATCCTCTTTAGTAGGAGAATTATTTGATAGTGCTATATTCATACCTTTAGCATTCCTAGGTAGTATGCCTAATATTGTGTTAATAAAAATGATATTGTTACAAGTAATATTTAAAGTATCATATGAAATAATATTATTACCTATAAATAATATAGTAATGAAAAAAGTAGATAAGATACATAATAAAGAATTAGATAGTATATAAAATATACTATCTTTATTTATATAGTAAAAATAATGTAGGTTGCCATTTTGGTGTTTACACCAAAATCGTATATGACTTTATATCTATTTTTTTTTAGTTATTATGTTATATTTATAATGGTGATAGTATGAAGATGGTAAGTATAAAGTGTCCTAATTGTGGTTCTTCAGTAGAATTAAATGGAGATTTGGAAAAAGGTACTTGTAATTATTGTGGTACAGAAATATATAATGAAAATGCACTAGAAAAGAAAAAAGTAGAAGTAAGTGGTAGTATTGTCGTTAATGGTGTTGATATAACAAAAGAGTTAGAAAATGCACTTAATTTTTATAAATCGTGATGTATTACGGATGCAATTGATAGATATAATTATATTTTAAGTTATGATCCATTCAATGAAGAAGCATTATATAATTTAATATGTTGTGAAACACAACTATATAGTTTTAATCAATTATATAAAAGAAGAACTACTATTTTTGAACAAATTAATAAATTAAAAACAGTAGCTGAAGATGAAGAAATTAAAGAAGCAATACTTAAATATGAAGAAAGTTTTAGAAATAAAGTTGATAGAAAAGAAGGTAATCTTTTTAGTGGCTGTTTTATAGTGATGTTCCTTTTTCCAATATTATTTGCCATATTTTCTTTATTAATATCATCTTTAATTGATTTATTGTTAAATAAAGTTAGTTTATTCTTTTAGTGCCATCTTTATAAATAATATGTAATAATTATTAGTAATATATTTGTTTTAAGGTAGTTGGGAGTGATAAAATGAAATTAGTAAGTTGGGATGCGAGTACAATAGTAGTATATAATATAATTGTTTTCTTGGCTTTCATAACAACTGGTGACCCAAATTTTTTATATTGTTTCTTATTAAATATTCTTTTATTAATAATACAGATTATAAAAAATAGAAAAAAATGGTAATAATTATTAATCGTAGTAGTGGTAGTATTATAAAGAAAGTATTGCATAAGCAATACTTTTTTTATAGAGCATATTCATCATAAAATAATACTTCTTCTATAGTTAATTTATCTTTTACTTCGTATATATAATCTACATTAGTAATATCTACATGACTAGTTAGACATAGTATTCTTTCATTACTATCTTTATAAATAATATGTAATGTATCAGAACCAGGATATATACGTTTATGATGTGTATTAGCATTTTAGGATTCTGTGTTTTTTGAGTAATGTACAACTATTATATAACTACAAATTAAAAAGTATTGCTTATGCAATACTATTTTTTTGTATATCCTTTAGTATTATTATCATATGTATTAGGTTCAGCATCAAAACTAGATATAAATTTACAATATCTAATAGCTAAAGCCATAGCTTGTTCTCTGGTCATAGAACCAGTATTTAATCTTTCACTAGCTAATAATTCTATAAAATCTTGTAAGTATTCAAAAGATGAATTTTTAAATATTCTTAAGTATGTATCTTTATTAGCTAATGTTATAGATGTATGTTGATTTTTTGAATTATTCTTAAATATAAAAGCTAATCTTTGCATTCTCCATATTTCATATGGATTTTTGTTAGTACAAAAATCACTATCTTCATAGTTAGTTCTTACAATAGCCATATTATAATATGGACCATCAAATTGTACTTCATCATCTACTTTATCCCATGAATAAGTTCTAACAGCAGTATAAGTAAATGAATCTTTTTCAATAAATGATGCTACATAAGCAAGAGCTTCACCAATATCATTTAATTTAAAACTATATTTTTCCTTTAATTCTTTATACATTTCAGCGTTAACCATAATTATCTCCTTATATTTATTAATTATATATTATAGCACACATCATCTAAATTGTTTTATTATTTTTTCTTATTTTATCTAAAGATTGATTTTGAGCATTTAGACCCCATTCTTCATTTAATTTTTGTAATTCTTCATTATCCATATAATTTAAAAAATTAAATGCAAATTCTTTTTCTACATCACTATATTTATAATTTATTATAGTAGACATTTGTCCTAAAGGTTTAAAGTCTAATCCTTCACCATTATTATTAGAGAATAGATATATTTCACCATTAGCTATTACTCCTATAGAAGGGTTAGTAGCATCTACTACTAATGTATAATCTTTACCTGTAGGTTTGAATATAGATACCATATGATTACCAACTATATTTTCTATATGCATATTATCTATAACATTTTCTATTTCATTAGCATTATCTTCTACTACATTATCTATTACAGTATCATTAGATTCTATTATAGTTCTATCTATATTTGCTAAACTATCATTAGTATACTTATTAAAATCTATATATACTGCTACATTACGAGCATTATATTCAGGATTAATAGCATTCATTCTAGCTGAAAAGTCATCTGCTATATGTCTACATACACCAACACCATTATCTTTAGCAAATGCTAAACGTCCCATACTAAATTCATCTAATGTAGGTTCACCATATCCACCCATATCAGACCACATATCATCTAATACTTTCATAACTACATCTAAATCATTATCTAGATTTAAATTATTTATATTATCAGCATATGTATTTATTTTTTCATCATATTCTTGTAATAATGCACTATTATCTATTAATGCTTTATTATATGTATCATTAACATATACATATCCTTCATATCCTATTAATGATATAGTTAATGTAGTAATAAGTGCTAAAGCTTCGGTACATTGTTTAATACCTTTAGCAAGTTTTTTACCATTACTATATAATTTAGCTTTAACCTTACTACCAGTTTCATACTCTATATCATTCTTATACATAGTATTAGTATGTTTACTATATTCAGATTCTCCATATTTACTATATATATCTATATATTTCTTTTCACTTAATAATTTCTTTATATCTTCTTTTTTTCTTTTTCTAAAGTTTTTGATAAATAATGTTTCCATATTACCATATTTATTATATATAGTACCTAAATCATTATTATTCATTAATTTAATTATATCTTGTTTTTTATAACTATATGGAGTAAATAACATATATACAGTTTTACCAAACATAGTATATAATTCATCATAATTTTTACTATCTAATATATTTTTAAATAGTTCAAATCTATTAGTAGATTTAAGATTATGTATAATTGTTTCTTTATTCATAGTATCACCTAGTATAATAGTACAATTAATAAGTAGTTATGTCAAATAAAAAATAATGATATAATTATTTTAGGTGATAATATGGATAAGGGATATATAGGTGAGGTTAATGTTAGCTCTCAATTATATAGAATGTCTCTTATAGATTATAAAATATTAAATGATGTTTTGATTGCTGTAGATGGTTATACATATCAAATAGACCATGTAGTTATATCGAGATATGGAATATTTGTTATAGAGACAAAAAATTATAGTGGAATAATAGAGGGTAAAGTAAAAGATTTAAATTGGGTACAAATAGTACGAAATAAAAAAAATTATCTGTTTAATCCTGTAATACAAAATGAAAAGCATATTAAAGCATTAACTAAATTATTAAATATAGCTGAAGATAAAGTATTTAATATTATATGTATGACAGGAACTGCTTTATATAGATTAGATAACTATGATAATATTATTCCTAAATATGGTATTTTGAATCATATATGGACTTATAATAAGGTTATTATAGATAATGTAGATGAATTATATTATAAGTTATTAGAAAATAATATAACTGATAGTTTTATAAGACAGGTTCATATTAATAATGTTATATATAGTAATGAAAAGAAGAAAGATATAACTAAGTGTCCTTTATGTGGAAATTATTTACTTGAAAAGAAGGGAACTTATGGTTTATTTATTGGTTGTGCAAGTTATCCAAAATGTAAATATACTAGAAATATAGATAAGGAAGATTATTAGGAGGTATTATGAATGTATTTGATATAGTTTCATTTAATAATCCATGGTATTGGGTATTTATGATAACTTCTATAGTTATTTTAATAATAGTAAATAAATCTGTTTCAAAAATAATCGGTTATGCAGGAGAATTCTGGGTTAAAAGAGAATTAAATAAGTTAGATAAAAATAAATATAAAGTATTAAATGATATTATGATTAGTACAAATAATGGAACTAGTCAAATAGATCATATAGTAATATCTAAATATGGAATATTTGTTATAGAGACTAAACAATATAATGGTTATATTACTGGAGATAAATATGATAAAAAATGGATTAGACATATGAGAAGAGGTAAGAAATTATTCTATACTAATCCTATTAGGCAAAATTATGGACATGTAATGTCTATATGCGAATTATTAAATATAGATAATAATAAAGTATTTAATATAGTATGTATACCAAGTACAGCTAAAATTGAAGTTAAAGATGATGGAGAAACTACTAGAATTGATACTATATTAGATAAAGTATTATCGTATAAAGAAGAAATAATAGATAATATAGATGATATATATAATAAATTAGTTATTAATAATATAACTGATAAGAAAATAAGAAAAGAACATATAAAGAAATTAAATATTAAATATAATAGTGATAATAATATATGTCCTAGATGTGGTAATACTTTAGTACCTAGAAAAGGAAAATATGGAGTATTTTATGGATGTAGTAGTTATCCTAAATGTAAATATATTAGAAAAATAAAATAGTATTGCATAAATAAAAAATATGTTGTATAATGCATTTAACATCTTATAAAGAGTGACGGAGGGACTAGCCCTATGAAGTCACACCAACCTATTAAATTAGGTGGTAATGCTAGAACTATAAGATAACTTTTAGACTTAAGAGTT